>JAKAXG010000280.1 GCA_021827225.1 Actinomycetes bacterium
CCACTCCGGGGGCATGGGGTGGGGGAGCCGGGTGTCGGTCAACAACTACATGTACAACCACATCGGTCATTTCGCCGCCGCTTCGGAAGCGATCTGCAAGGCGCTCCTCTTCGGCGGCGTCACCCGTCGGTTCCCGAACCTGCGTTTCATGTTCCTCGAGGCCGGTGTGGCGTGGGCCGCCGTGCTTCTGTGCGATCTGGTGGGACACTGGGAGAAGCGCGCCGGCGAAGCCATGGACAACTATGACCCGCGCAATCTGGACCGCCCTCGGCTTGCGGAACTGTTCGGTCGTTACGCCACCGGCCGCCAGGCCGACCTGGCGGCGAACCTCGACGGCCACATCAAGCAACTATGGCCGGATCTCGACCAACCCCAGCTGATCGACCGTTCCCGGCTGGATGACTTCGAGGCGATCGGCGCCGGCACCGTGGAGGAGCTGGTCGGCCGCTTCGTCCCGAACTTCTACTTCGGCTGCGAGGCCGACGACCGCACCAACGCCTGGGCCTTCGACACCCGGATACTGCCTGCTGGGGTCAGACTGAACGCCGCCTTCAGCTCGGATATCGGCCACTGGGATGTTCCCGACATGCGGGAGGTCCTCGAGGAGGCCTACGAACTGGTCGAGGAGGGGCTGCTCGATTCCGAGGACTTCCGGCGGTTCGTATTCACCAACCCGGCGCGGATCTTCACCGACATGAACCCGGGTTTCTTCGACGGCACCTCGGTCGGCGACGCTGTCGCCGAGGAACGGCGCCGGGTGGAGACAAGTTCCTGAACCCGCCGCCCACCTGCTCGAGCGTGTACCGCGCCGCTTCGCGAAAGGAGATCTGAAGCGTCATGACGGATTGGTTGTTTCCCCAGACGGAGGAGCGTCCCGACGAGGTTGCCGTGCTTTCCTCGGCGGGCAGCCGCACCTGGCGACAGCTCGAGTCGGCCGCCGCCCGGGTGGCCAACGGCCTGAGGGATCTCGGCCTGGCCCAGGGGGAACGGGTCGCGGTCCTGGCGCACAACCGCATCGAGTGGGTGGAGGTGCTGCTCGGCAGCCTCCGGGCCGGGACCCGTCTGGTGCCGGTGAACTGGCACCTCACCGCCCCCGAAGCGGCCTACATCCTCTCCGACAGCGGGGCGCGGGTTCTGATCACCGCGCCCGAGGACGAGGCCGTGGCTCGTGAAGCCGCCGCCGAAGCGGGCATCGATACGGTTCTGGTTGCCGGCGACACCTATGACCCGTGGCTGGAGGCCCAGTCCGACGACCCGCCGGACGGGGCGGTGGGCGGCGGCATGGTCCTCTACAGCTCCGGCACGACCGGTCGGCCCAAGGGCATACTCCGCTCCGACCAGCACGGCAGCGTCCAACAGATCCTGGCCGGATACAGGGCGGTCGGTGACTTCTACCGTTACCGCCCGGGCGGGGTCCATCTCGTCGCCTGCCCTCTGTACCACTCGTCTCCTCCGGCCCACGTGATGTTCGCCCTGACCCATGGGCAGTCGGTGGTCCTCATGGAGCGCTTCGATGCGGCGGAGGCTCTCGAGCTGATAACCGGGCACCGGGTCACCAGCACCCACCTCGTCCCCACCCAGTTCGTGCGGCTGCTGCGTCTCCCCTCCGACGTGCGCGAGCACGCCGATGTGTCGTCCCTCGAGACGGTGTGCCACGGGGCTGCCCCCTGCCCGGACTGGGTGAAGCGGGAGATGATCGACTGGTTCGGACCGGTGGTGGTCGAGTACTTCGGTTCGAGCGAGGGCACGGGACCGCTGATCGCCACCAGCGAGGAGTGGCTCTCCCACCCCGGCACGGTTGGCCATCCGGCTCCCGGCCTGGAGGTGTCCGTGGTGGGAGATAACGGCGAGGACCTTCCTACCGGCGCGATCGGGACCCTGTACTTCCGCCGCCCCGACGGCGCCCCCGAGTATCTCGGCGATCCGGCCAAGACCTCCGCCAGCCGGCTCAGCGACGGCAGGTTCACCGTCGGCGACGTCGGGTGGCTCGACGACGACGGGTTCGTGTACCTGGGTGACCGGGGCGTCGATCTCATCATCTCCGGAGGGGTCAACATCTACCCGGCCGAGATCGAGGCGGTCCTGTCCGCCCACCCGGCGGTGGAGGACTGCGCCGTGTTCGGCGTCCCCGACGACGAGTGGGGCGAGGCGGTCAAGGCCGCCGTGTCGCTCGTCGACGGTCCGGCCGTCGACGCCGGCGAGCTCATCGCCTGGTGCCGGTCCAGGCTGGCCGCCTACAAGTGCCCCCGCAGCGTCGACATCCTCGACTCCCTGCCCCGCGAGGCCTCCGGAAAGCTCAAGAAGCGGCTGCTGCGCGAGCCCTACTGGCAGGGCCGCCACCGTCCCGGTCCCGCGCCGGCCGTCGCCGCGCCGACACCGGCCGGTGGAGACAAGTAAACATCACACCACCACTCGGAAGGACACCAATGTCTGTAGTAGAGCCCGGTTTCCAGGGAAAGATCGGATTGAGCTGGCGGGACTCCACGCCGTGGTGGCCCAAGGAGCATCAGGCGCCTCAGGGCGCGCCGAACGTGCTCATGATCGTGCTCGACGATGTCGGCTTCGCCCAGTTGGGATGCTTCGGCTCCGACATCGACACCCCCCATATGGACAGCCTTGCCGCTGATGGCCTGCGCTACAACAACTTCCACACCACCGCCCTGTGCTCGCCGACCAGGGCCTGCCTGCTCACCGGGCGGAACCACCACACGGTGGGCATGGCCACCATCGCCGAGTTCACGAACGGGTTCCCCAACAGCCGGGGCTTCGTGACCAAGAAGGCCGGGATGCTGCAGGAGATGCTGCGCGAGCACAACTACAACTCCTTCGCCACCGGCAAGTGGCACCTGGTCACCGCCGACCACCAGACGATGGCCGGACCGTTCGAGCACTGGCCGCTCGGGCGGGGGTTCGACCGCTACTACGGCTTTCTCGGCGGGGACAACAACCACTGGAACCCCGACCTCATCCACGACAACCACCGCGTGGAGCCGTGGGGGCGTCCGGAGGACGGCTACCACCTCTCGGCCGACATCGTGGACCACGCCATCTCCTTCGTGCGCGATCAGCAGTCCGCGGCTCCCGGAAAACCCTTCTTCTGCTACGTCGCCTTCGGCGCCGGCCACGCCCCCCACCACGCCCCGGTCGATTACATCGAGCGATACGCGGGACGCTACGCCAAGGGTTGGGACGTCACCCGGGCCGAGTGGTTCGCCCGCCAGCGCGAGATGGGCATCGCTCCCGGGAACGCCCGGCTGGCCGGGCGCGACGAGGCCGTCCCGGCATGGGACAGCCTGACCGAGGACGCCCGCCGCCTGTACGCCCGCATGATGGAGGTCTACGGGGCGTTCCTCACCCACACCGACGACCAGGTGGGTCGCCTCCTCGACTTCCTCCGGCTGATCGGGGAGCTGGACAACACGATGGTCATCCTTTTGTCCGACAACGGCGCCAGCGCCGAAGGCGGCGACCACGGGCTGCTCAGCGAGTGGATGTTCTTCAATCAGATCGACGCCTCACTCGAACAGAACCTGGCCCGTATCGACGAGATCGGGAGTCCGAGCACCTACAACCACTACCCCCTCGGATGGGCCCAGGCCGGCAACACGCCGTTCCAGTGGTACAAGCGCTGGGTCCACGCCGGCGGGGTCCGCGACCCGCTGATCGTGCGGTGGCCGGGCCACATCCCGGACCCGGGGGCTATCCGAAACCAGTACCACCACGTCGTGGATGTGACCCCGACCGTTCTCGAGGCTGTCGCCATCGAGGCTCCCGGCGAGCTCCGGGGCGAACCGCAGCTGCCTCTGGAGGGAACGAGCTTCGCCTACACCTTCGCCGACCCGGACGCCCCTACCCGCAAGCAGGCCCAGTACTTCGAGATGTTCGGCAACCGGGCCATCTGGGTCGACGGGTGGAAGGCGGTGGCCCGCCACCAGCACAACGTGCACTACGTCCGCCCCGCCCCCTTCGAGGACGACCAGTGGGAGCTGTACAACATCGACGAAGACTTCTCCGAGCTCAATGACCTGGCCGAGGTGCACCCCGACCGGGTCAGCCACCTGGTGGAGCGGTGGTGGGTGGAAGCCGGGCGCTACAACGTCCTGCCCCTCGACGACAGGGGGGTCGGCCGGGTTGTCCGCCGCGACGGGCCCAGCCGCTTCGTCTACTACGCCGGTATGTCGGGCATCCACCCCCAGGCGGCCGGACCCACCCGCAACCGGAACCACACCATCACCGCGGAGGTCGTCCGGCCCGACTCCCACGCCGAGGGGGTACTGCTGGCCCTGGGCGGGCGTTTCGCCGGATGGACCCTGTTCGTGAAGGACAACCGCCTCGTCTACGAGTACAACTTCGTGGAGGTGGACCGCTACGTCGTCACCTCCGACGAGGAGCTACCGACCGGCCGCTGCACGCTCGGAATGCGCTTCGAGCTGACCGGGCGCCTCCATGGCCGGGCGATCCTCCTCGTCGACGGCCGGGAGGTAGGAAGGGGTGACATCCCGCGCACCTGCCCGACCAGCACCGGGCTGGAGCCACTCGACTGCGGCCAGGACACCCAGACACCGGTCAGCAACGCCTACGAGAGCCCGTTCACCTTCACGGGCACCATCGAGCGCGTCATCGTCGACGTGCACGGCAAGCAGCCTGTCACCGACGGCGAAGCCGACGAACGGGCCGCGCTCAGCCAGCAGTGAGCCGGAAGGGTCAGTAATGCCTCTGTCCACAGAGCTGAGTCGGCGTCTGGGAAAGATCACTACCGATGCCTTATCAGGACATCCTCGTGGGGGACCTGCTCGGCGCATCGACCAGCACCGGGTGGAGCCGCCGCTCATGCACACCCCGGCCGGCCAGAGTGTCGCCTATCCGACCTCCCCCACCACCGTCGCCGAGGTCATGGGTCGTCTGGTCAGCGGAACTGACGCCGCGTTCTCGGCAGCCCGGGCGACGTTCAGGCCCGACACGAACCAATGACGGGGGACCGCGACATCCTCGCTCGCTGGGTGTCGGACTACGACGCCCAGGGATGGCATCGCAGCGGCTCGGCTACCGACCGGCAGTGCGCCCGTTGGATCGCCGAGGAAATGGCAGCCCTCGGCGTCACCGCCCACGAGGAGACCTTCCCGTTCTCCCGGCTGGCGTTCCGCCGCGCCGAGGTGAGGGTCGACGGATCGTCCGTTCCGGCCGTGCCCCTCTTCGACTCGCCGATACCGCCGGGCGGAGCGGTCGAAGGAAGGCTGGGACCGCTCGGATCGTCCGCCGAGGTGGCAGTGGCCGGCGCTGGACCGACTCCATCCGAGGGCGAACCTCTGAGCGTCGCCCGTCGCAACGGCCGGCACCGGGCCATAGTCGCGGTCAGCAGCAGCCCGAATCTGGCTCTGCGGAACGCGGAGTCCCTCGACGCGTTCGGGGTGCCTGTCGTGCAGGTCGCCGGCAGGCACGCAGACCTGCTTCAGCAATGGGTCGAGACCGGCTCGACCGCCACTGTGGAGGTGGCGGCCCGCAGGGTGGCGGCCACCGCCATCAACGTGATCGCCTCCGTCGAGGCAACCCACCCGGAGAAGCCTCCCGTGATGGTGCTCACTCCTCGCAGCGGCTGGTGGCACTGCGCCGCCGAGCGCGGCGGTGGGCTCGCCTGCTGGCTGGCGGCCGTGGGCGACTCGATCCGCCACCCCCCTCGTCGTACGATCCACTTCGTGGCCACCAGCGGCCACGAACTCGCCTACGCCGGCTTCCACGCCTTCCTGCAGACCCAGCGCGTGGGCCGCGGGGCCATCTGGCTCCACCTGGGAGCCAACATCGGCGCCCGGGGCGGCGCCCTCGGGGTGGCCTCCTCCGATCCCGGGCTCGGTGAACGCGTTCTCGCCCTCCTCTCGGGCACCCCCGGCGCCCCCGAGGCCCGTCCGCTGCCGGCACCGGTCGGTGAGGGAGGCGAACTGCACCGCCTCGGCGCAAACGTCGTGTCGGTGGCAGGCACCAACAGCCTGTTCCACCAAAGGGCCGACCGGTACCCGGAGAACGTCGATGTAGACGCCCTACACCACATCAGCTCGGTAGTAACGAATGTCGTCCGCTACCTCTCGGGTGGCCTCTGAGCTGGCAGCTGAGTCTCTCCACCGCCGACCGGCAGGCCCCAAGTTCGTCCCCCCAC
>JAKAXG010000281.1 GCA_021827225.1 Actinomycetes bacterium
GATCTGGGGAGCAATTCGCTGCCGCGGAGGCGCTCGACGCCGGCCTGGTCACCTCCGTGGTCGCCGACGGTGCTCTCGACGGGGCCGTCGAGGAGGTGGCAGCCCGGTTCCAGCAGTGCGAACCCACCGCTCTGCGGGTTACCCGGGAGATGATCCGCCGGATCCCCGAGATGGACCTCGACGCCGGCTTCGTCTGGGCCCAGGAGGTGTCGCAGCGGATGTTCGCCTCTCCCGAGGCGGCCGAGGGCATCGCCGCGTTCAAGGAGAAGCGCCCTCCGAGATGGGCGGTGGACCCCGGCGCGTAGCGCCCGGTCGGCGTCAGTAGGAGCGGGGCAGGCCCAGGCTGTGCTGGGCGACGTAGTTGAGGATCATCTCCCTGCTCACGGGGGCGATCCTCAGGAGCCGGGCCAAGCCCCACATGCTGGCGATGCCGTACTCGCGGGCCATGCCGTTGCCACCGTGGGTCTGTATGGCCTGGTCCACGCATCTGAGGGCGGCCTCGGCAGCGGCGAACTTCGCCATGTTGGAGGCCTCCCCGGCGTCCTGGCCGGTGTCGTAGAGGCTGGCCGCCCGGGCGGTCATCAACCGGGCCAGCTCCAGGTTGATCTTGGCTTCGGCCAGCGGGTGGGCCACCCCCTGGTGGGTGCCGATCGGGGTGTCCCACACCCGCCGGTCCCGGGCGTAGCCGGCGGCCCGGTCCAGGCAGTAGCGGCCGATACCGTTGAGCAGGGCGGCCCCGGTGATGCGCTCCGGATTCAGCCCGCTGAACACCTGCTTGAGACCCTGACCGGCGGCACCGATCAGCCGGTCATCGCCCACCTCGACGTCGTCGAAGAACAGGGTGAACTGCTTCTCGGGTGCCACTATCTCGGTGGGGATGACCTGGCGGGTCAGTCCGGGGCTGTCGGTGTCGACCACGAACAGTGACAGCTCGCCCCGGCCGGTGGCCTCGTCCACCCCGGTGCGGGTGACGACCAGGATCGCCTCCGCCTCGTCCACCCCCGAGATGTAGGTCTTGGTCCCGTTCAGCACCCAGCGGTCGCCCTGCCGCCGGGCGGTGGTGCTGATGCGGTGGGAGTTGGAGCCGGCGTCCGGCTCGGTGATGGCGAAGGCCATCTTGTAGGCGGAATCGGCCTGGCCGCACAGCTTGGGCAGCCACTCGCCCTTCTGATCGGCGGTGCCGTAGCGGGAGATCACCGAGCCGCAGATGGCGGGCGAGACGATCATCAGCAAGAGCGGCGCGCCTCCAGCGGCCACCTCCTCGCAGACGATGGCCAGCTCCGCGATGCCGCCGCCCCCGCCGCCGTACTCCTCCGGCAGGTTGACCGACATGAAACCGGCCGACGCCAACGCCGCCCACAGCTCGGTCGACCGCTCCCCCGCCAGGGTCTGCTCCCGGAAGTAGGACTGGCCGAACCTGGCCACGATGTCGGCGACACTCTTGCGTAGCAGCTGCTGCTGCTCGTCCTCCTGCACGACGGTGGAAGCGGTCATGACGATCCTTTCGTTGCGGGGAAGAAGGCCGGCCCGGGATGGTCCGGGGCCGCCGCGGCCATCACCTGCGCGGCCATGGAGACGAGGAGCGGCCGCAGCCGCTCCCTCGCCAGGGCCGAGTGGAACTCGGTGGGCGACTGGATCACGGCGATGGCGCCGTGGCAGAGGGCGCGAGCCTCGTGCTCTTCGAGTTCGGGACGAACCTTCCTCAGGGTCCTGACCCATTCCTCGACGTAGAGGCGCTGCAGATAGCGCAGGCGCCGGCGGTCCGCCTCAGGCAGGCTTCGGAGCTCGGTGCGCCAGGTGACGATGTTCTCGGCCTGCTGGAACGCGAAGTCGACGTGGTGCTCCACGACCGCCTGCAGGGACGCCGACGGGTCGGCGTCCGCCGACACGATGTCGCGGACCTCCTCCAGGTGGGAGGTGACCACATCGTCGAGGACGGCCACGAGCAGGGCTTCCTTGCTCGGGTAGTGGCGGTAGATGGCGGGACCGGAGAGGCCGAGGGCGGCGCTGATCTCGTTGATCCCGACCGAGTGGTAGCCCTTCTGGGAGAACAGCCGGGCGGCCACGTCGATGAACTGCTGCTGCCGCAAGGTTCGGCTCTCCTGCAGCGAAGGCTTGTTCAGCGTCGGGCCTCCGGGTTGTCGCCTCCTCCAGGCTACCACGGCGGACCGCCGTGTTTGGCGTCGCTAACATTCGCTTTCAGCCTTTTACGGCGCAAAAAGCATCATTAGTTAACAGTGGGAAACATGACCCACAGGTGACGGCCGGCGCCCCCGGCAGGACTCGAACCTGCGACCCGCTGCTTAGAAGGCAGCCGCTCTATCCAGCTGAGCTACAGGGGCTGGGACGTGATTGGAGCCGGGGCTCCTGCTCGGTGTTCCGGACCGTCAGGCTAGTTGACCGGGTCGCGGTTCTACTCCGCCGGCAGGTTCTGGATCCGCACCTCCCCCCTGGCGACGAGACGGTCCGCCTGGTCACGGATCTCCACCAGCCACAGCTGCTGGGTGCGTCCCCGGTGGACCGGCGTGGCCACGGCCGTGACCGTCCCGTCCCCGATGGCCCGGAGAAAGTTGGTGTGGTTGGCCACGCCGACCACCCGGCCCCGCTCCCCGTACCACTGGGCCGCCCCCACGCTGGCGGCCGTCTCCACCACCGAGCACCACACGCCGCCGTGCACGATGCCGTAGGGCTGGAGCAGATCCGGCCCGACCTCGAGGACGATCGACACCCGGTCGGGACCGACCTCGTCGAATCGGAGGCCCAGAGTCTGGTTGAACCCGCCTCGCAGCGGATCGGCAGTTGTCGACACGCCGGCACCCTACTGACCGCGGGCGGCACCCCGGATCACCTCCTCCTCGAGGTCGGCGGCGGCCCGCACCCGGTCGGCGCTCATCTGCGGCCGGCCCCCCAGGCGGGCCGCCGGGCGTTAGCGGCCCCCGGCACGGGGTAGCGCGCTCACGCACGTTCAGCGAGGAGGTCGGATATGAGAGCAGTGGTTTTCCGGGGCGTGGGAGACATCGGCGTGGAAACGGTCGACGATCCCCGGATCGAGCAGCCCACCGACGCCATCGTCAGGCTGACCACCAGTGCCATCTGCGGCACGGACCTGCACCTGGTGAGGGGCACCTTCACCGGCATGGTCCCGGGGACCGTGATCGGCCACGAGGGCATAGGGATAGTGGAGGAGGTCGGCCCCGACGTCAGGAACCTGGCCCCCGGCGACCGGGTGGTCATCCCTTCGACCATCGGTTGCGGGGCCTGTTCGTACTGCCGGGCCGGGTACTACGCCCAGTGCGATGTCGCCAACCCCAACGGGCCACAGGCCGGCACCTGCTTCTTCGGAGGGCCGAAGGACTCCGGCCCGTTCAACGGCCTGCAGGCGGAATACGCCCGGGTGCCGTTCGCTCACACCGGTCCGGTGAAGCTGCCCGAGGCGATGACCGACGATGACGCCATACTGCTCTCGGACATACTGCCGACCTCCTGGTTCGGCGCCCGCCTGGCCGAGGTCAGCCCCGGCGACACGGTCGCCGTCTTCGGCGCCGGGGTGGTGGGCCAGCTGGCCATGGCCAGCGCCGTGATGATGGGGGCGGGCCGGGTGTTCGCGGTCGACCACGTTCCTTCCCGGCTGGAGATGGCCCGCACCCAGGGCGCCGAACCGGTCAACTTCGACGAGGAGGATCCGATCGAGATCATCCGGCACCTGACCAACGGCGTCGGGGTGGACCGGGTGATCGACGCCGTCGGGGTGGACTCGGAGCGGGCCCGCTCGGGGCCGGCCGTGGAGGCCGACGGGGCCCGCTTCGACCGCCAGCGGGCCCAGGTGGCACCCCGAACGAACCCCTCCGGTCGGAACTGGAACCCCGGCGACGCCCCGGGCCAGGCCCTGGAGTGGGCGGTCGAGGTGGCGGCGAAGGGCGGGACCATCGGGGTGATAGGCGTGTACCCGCCCACGATGACCGCCTTCCCCATCGGGACGGCGATGAACAAGAACCTGACGGTGAACACGGGCAACTGCAACCACCGCCGGTACCTCCACGAGCTCATAGACGTCGTGGCTTCGGGACGCATGTCACTGGCGCCGAACCTCACCCAGCAGGAGACCCTCGACACCATCATCGGCGCCTACGAGGCGTTCGACCGGCGGGACCCGGGATGGATAAAGGTGGGAGTGGCGGTCGCGAACGGGAGCGGGTCGCAGATCAGCGGTCGCAACACCGTCTCCGCCGATAACCGGTCGGTGGCCTGATCCGATCAGCCACATCCCCGCTTCCGGCCTATTGCCGGTGGGAGGGAGCCCGCTTACACTTCCCCTTCCAGAGCCACACCTGGGGGAGGTCTCGTGAAGATCGGAAAGCTCCTCGATCGCAAGGGTCACTTCGTCGCCACCATCAGCCCCGGCGCCACCGTCTGGGATGCGCTGGATCTGCTGAAACGCCACGGCGTCGGGGCCCTGGTGGTGTCGGCCGACGGACGGGTCGTCGACGGCATCGTCTCCGAGCGGGACATCGTCCGCAGCCTGAGCGACCGGGGGGCGGCGGTGCTGGAGGGATCCGTCACCGGCATCATGGTCGACGAGGTCCGCAGCGCCGACCCCGACGACGAGGTGGAGTCCCTCATGGCGGTGATGACCCGGCACCGGATCCGCCACGTGCCGGTGACCCGTGACGGGGTGCTGCTCGGGATCGTCAGCATCGGGGACGTGGTGAAGCAGCGCCTGGACGCCCTCGAGGACGACAACCGGGCCCTGGTCGACTTCATCCACGCCCGCTAACTCCGGTCGCCGTCCCGGGTAGGGCCGAAGGACCCTGCCCCCGGGCCGTCGCTACCACGCAGGATGCGGGAATGCCCTACCAGTTCAGTTCCGCCGGCCTGGCCCTCCATGAGGAGGTCCGCCGGTTCATGGACACCTTCGTCTACCCCAACGAGGACCGCTACTACGCCGAGCTGGAGAGCTCGCCCGACGGGCATCCGCCGGTGATGGCCAAGCTGAAGGCGGCGGCCATGGAGCGGGGGCTGTGGAACCTCTTCCTTCCCGAGCTGGAGCCCCGCCACCCGGGCACCCGGCTCTCCAACGTCGACTACGCCCCCGTGTCGGAGATGCTCGGACAGGTGGGCTTCGCGTCCGAGGCGCTCAACTGCTCCGCCCCCGATACGGGCAACATGGAGATACTCCACGCCTATGGAACCGACGCAATCAAGGGCCGGTGGCTGGAGCCGCTGCTCGCCGGGGAGATCCGCAGCGCCTTCTCCATGACCGAGCCCGACGTGGCGTCATCCGACGCCACCAACATCGGGCTGCGCATCGAGCGTACCGGCGACGGGTACGTGCTGAACGGCCGCAAGTGGTTCAGCTCCGGGGCCGCTTCCCCGCGCTGCAAGGTGCTCATCGTCATGGGCCAGACCGATCCCGAGGCGCCGCCTCACCGGCGCCAGTCGATGATCGTGGTCCCCATGGACACCCCGGGTGTGTCGCTCGGCCTGCACCCGACGGTCTTCGGATACACCGAGCACGGAGGCCATCCAGAGGTGGTCTACCGGGACGTGCACGTGCCGGCCGACCACCTCCTCGGGGATGAGGGGGGCGGCTTCGCCATCGCCCAGGCCCGCCTCGGTCCGGGCCGGATCCACCACTGCATGCGATCCATAGGTGTCGCCGAGCGGGCCCTCGACCTGATGGTCACCAGATCGCTGGAGCGGCGGGCGTTCGGGTCCAGCCTGGCCCACAAGGGCGTCATCCAGGAGTGGATCGCCGAGTCCCGCATCGAGATCGACATGGCCCGCGAGTACGTGCTGAAGGCGGCCCAGCGAATGGACGCGGAGGGCAACAAGGCCGCCGCGACCGACATCGCCGGCATCAAGGTCGCGGTACCGAGGATGACCCTGAGGGTCGTCGACCGGGCCATACAGGTGCACGGGGCGGCCGGCGTGACGCAGCTCACCCCCCTCGCCCACATGTACGCCATGACCCGCACGCTCCGCATCGCCGACGGCCCCGATGAGGTGCACAAGATGACGATCGCCCGGCGGGAGATCCGCCGGCACCAGCCGTCGTTCCGCATGAACGACGCCGGCTGAACCGGCCGTCAGCGCAACGCCCGGCGCATCCTCAGGGTGGCCAGGACGAGGAACGCGGCGGCGAAG
>JAKAXG010000282.1 GCA_021827225.1 Actinomycetes bacterium
CGTGAGCCGGTCCATGAAATGCCGCCGCACCGCCTGGAGATGTCCGGGAGCGGCGGCTTCGAGTTCGCGCCGACCCCGGCTGGTGGCGATCACGTGGGCGCCTCGCCGGTCGGAGCCGCACTTCTCCTTCTCCACCAGGCCCCGCTCGGCCATGCGGCTGACCTGGTGGGACACCCGGCTCTTCTCCCAGCCGAGGGTCCTGGCCAGCTCGAACAGACGCATCCGCCCCTCCGGCTGGTCGGTGAGGGCGACCAGGACCACGTAATCGGGGTAGGACAGCCCGGCGTCGGCCGCCAGCTGGCGGGCCAGCTCACCATCGAGGCGCAGGTGCATGAACTGAAGCGCCCGCCACGCCCGCTCCTCGCGCTCGTCGAGCCACCGCACATCTTCCACAGCGTTCATCCTACCGGGAATAGATGATATATCCACCATGTTGGATGATGTGTCAACCAGTTCTCAGGAGATGGAAGCCATGACCACGACCACCAGCATTCCGGCCACGCTGACCGGCACCTACACCATCGACCCGACCCACAGCCGGATCGGCTTCGTCGCCCGTCACGCCATGGTCACCAAGGTGCGGGGCGCGTTCAACGAATACGAGGGCAGCGGCTACTTCGACGCCGAGCAGCCGGCCAACTCCCGGGCCCAGCTGACCATCCAGGCGGCCAGCATCGACACCCGCAACGCCGATCGCGATGCCCACCTGCGCTCGAACGACTTCTTCGACATGGACACCTACCCGCAGATCACCTTCACCTCGACCGCGGTCGAGGCGGTCGGCGCCGGCCAGTACCGGGTCACCGGGGACCTGACCATCAAGGGCGTCACCCGGCCGGTCACGGTCGACTTCGACTACACCGGCACCGCCGTCGACCCCTACGGCAACACCCGCATCGGCTTCGAAGGCAAGACCACCGTCAACCGCAAGGACTGGGGCGTCAACTGGAACGCCGCCCTCGAAGCCGGAGGCGTCCTCGTCAGCGAGAACATCACCCTCGAGTTCGATGTGTCCGCCATCCGCACCGGCGACGCCGCCTGACACCGCGGCCGCCCGCCCGGGAGGACAGCACCTCTCTGGGCGGGCGTCCGGCCGATCCGGCACCTACCGTCAGATCACCTCGACGGTGTAGTGGATCGTCTGGGCGACGATCCACCCGTTCTCGATGACGAACGAGTCGGCCCCGTCGCGCACCCGGGTGTGCTCCGCCTCGGAGGTCCACTCCAAGAACGCGAAGCGGCCCTCCACCAGCCGGTTGATGTAGACATATGGAGCGCCGGGCAACTCCTCGCCCAGCAACCGGGCGAGATGGCGGGCCCCGTCCCGGCCGTGGAACACCCCCCGGCGCTCCAGGATGACGCAGTCGGGCGCGACGTTGCGCTCGATGTCCTCCTCGAAGCGGTGCTCGCCGGCCAGGCGCAGATGGTCGTCGAAGACCTCCGCCGGCGCGCGGACTCTCAGGTCTTCAGCCACCAACTACCTCCCTTTCTCCAGATGCAGGCGGCGGGATCTCCGCACGACCATCGGCAACCTCCTCCTCCGGCGGGCGGTCCAGCCGATGCGAACTCGGCGGTTCCATTCTCGCTCATCCACCCGCCCCTCCTCGCCGACCCGAGGGATGCTTCCGGTGCCCACGGGCTCTCTGGCGGCTCTGGCGGCTCGGCGCGAATCGTCGGCACAGCCCCTACCTTCCTCATACCGAGCATGGGGTATGAGCCGGGTAGCGGCGCCGGGCAGAGCGCCCGGTCGCCTGGCCTGCTGGACCGGGCTCGTCTCTGGCGCGACGATGGGCCTGGCCAGAGAGGAAGAGGGTGACACACGCGAGGGTTCAAACCGTCGGATCGGGATGGCGGATGATCTGCGGTGACTGACGCCAGAAGCAGGCCGGCGGCGTTCCTGGGTCACGGCAACCCCATGAACGCCCTCGATCACAACCGCTACACCGACGCCTGGCGGGCGCTGGGCGAGCGCGCCGGCCGCCCGGCTGGGATACTGGCCATATCGGCCCACTGGTACACCAATGCCACGGCGGTGACCTCCATGGCCCACCCGCGCACCATTCACGACTTCTACGGCTTCCCCGAGCAGCTGTTCGCCGTCGACTACCCGGCACCGGGGGACCCCGCACTGGCCCGCCGGGTCGTCGACCTGCTCGAGCCGACCTGGGTCGGCCAGGACAGTGACAGCTGGGGAATCGACCACGGCACCTGGTCGGTCCTGGTGCACGTCTTCCCCGACGCCGACATCCCGGTGGTGCAGCTGTCCATCAACGCCGCGAAATCCTTCGACTACCACTTCGAACTGGGCCGCCGGTTGGCGCCGCTACGAGAAGACGGCATCCTGATCCTCGGAAGCGGCAATGTGGTCCACAACCTGCGCCTGATCGACTGGAGCCACACGGACGGCTCATTCGACTGGGCCCGACGATTCGACGAAAAGGTCACCGCGATCATGACCTCCGCCCCCGGCGACATCCTCTCGATCGTCGAAGACCCCGACTACCAGATGGCCGCTCCCACACCTGACCACTTCATCCCCCTGCTCTACATCGCCGGTCTGGCCGACGCCGCCGAGGAGAAGGCCAGCGTCCTGGTCGACGGCTACGCCATGGGGTCGCTGTCCATGACCTGCTTCACCCTCGGTTGCAACGAAGTGACCGTCACCCAAACCGGGGCGGCACCGCCCCTACCGCAGGTACCGGCGGACGAGTCCAACCTCTGAAAAGCGCCGGCTCGGAAAAATGGAACACTCCGAGCTGCTCGGAGCTGTTCTCGGCGGGCGGCGATCGCCTTACCGTGGATCAGGCTCTCACCCGTAGTGACGAGCGGCAGGCCAGGCCTCGGCCCAGGTCCGTCTCTGCCCGGTGCATATCCAGATCTGATCGCCGCGCTCCTCGCTCCAGACGCCGTGCGGCGTCGACACCGTGCCCGCCGGCCGCACGTGGGTGAAGATGGTGAGCAGGTAGCTGCGGGAGAGGTTGACGGCGATGGTGGTCGAACGGTTCGGGGCGCCGCCCGGCCCCCACCACCAGAAGTTGTTGTGGCCGCTGATCGCCTCGGGCAGCCGGTACGCGGGGCCGTACAGATCGATGGCGCCGGCCGCCCCGTAGTCACCGGTGTAGATGACCAACCGCTCGCGCTCGGTCGAAGGAAGGGTGGACGCGATGGCGGCGACCTGTCGGGTGAAGTGCGGCCAGCCGACGGTTGCGCTGAGGTCTTTGTTGATGGCGCCCTGCCACGGGCCGGTGGCCAGCGCCGACGCCGGCAGCACCGGCAGGGTGAGTGGGAGGGCCACCACGGCGCCGAGGGTCATGGCGGCTATCCGGCTTCTGAGGGCGCCGGGGCGCCGGGCGGCCAGCCGCTCCTCCACGTAGAGCCCGCCGCCGGCGAACAGGGCGTAGTACATGCCAGCCAGGTAGTAGGGCTTGGCCCCGGCGAGGGTGTAGATCACGAGCAGGGCCAGGTAGGCGATGCCCAGCGGGCGTCCGTGCGGATGGCGCAGCAGGCGACGCAGGCCGGGAAGCCACACCCAGGCGAGGACAGGCCCCACCACGATGAACTGCGCCGGGATGAACGCCAGCGACGCGGCCAGGGTCGAGTTCTCGCGGTGAAGGCTCTCCAACATGGCGACCTGGGCCCAGTGATGGGTGGCGTTCCAGGCCACATCAGGGCTGAAGATGACCGCCGCCGCCGCCGCCCCGGCCGCCATCCACCAGGACCGCAGCAGCGTCCAGCGGCGGCAGACGGCCAGTCCGGTGACGGCGCCGATGGCCAGGTAGCCGACGTTGAGCTTGTTGAGCAGTGCCGCCCCGAAGGCTGCGCCGACCAGCAGCCACCACCTCGGGTCGTTCGAGGTGACCAGCCTGGCGAGCAGGTACGTGATCGTCGACCAGAACAGCAGATCGAACGCAGTGGTGGACAGAAGATGGAAGGCGGCCAGGTCCTGCGTCGACGCCGCCGCGGCGACCGCCGCCACCAGCTGGGCGCGGCCGCCTCCTCCCAGCTGGCGAGCGGTCAGCGCCGTCATCGCCACCGCCGCTCCGCCGGCGAGGGCCGGGAGGAAGCGCAGCCAGAACACCGACGTTCCGAAGACGGCCAGCACCAGGCGGGCTACCGCCGGGACGAGCGGCGGTTGATCCACGTACCCCCATGACAGGTGCCGGGCGCATTGCAGGAAGTACAACTCGTCCCTGTGGAATCCGTAGCGGCTGGCCACCACCAGCTCCACGGCGGTCATGACCGAAGCGACGGCCAGGACCGGACGGTGAGCGAACGGCTCCAGATCGCGCCGGACCCATCCTGCGGTGCGGACCGAACTGTGAGAGCCGTGGCCGCCGACGGTGGGGCTGGTCATCGGCCGGACCGTTCCCGCAGCAGCGCATGGCAGACGAACTCGACGACCGTGCGGCGCGCCGCCTCGTCGTCGAAGCGGCCGGCGTCCCGGCCCTCGAAGCGCTTCCACGCGAACCAGGCCACCGACTCGGTGACCATCTGCGACGCCACGGCCATGTCGGGGAACGACGCCAGATGCCCCGACGCCGCTCTCCTCACCAGGTACCGGGTGAGCAGATCGATGCGCGCCCGCCGGCCACGACCGAAGTACAGCTCCTCGAGAGCCGGTAGGTCGGCCGCGCTCGCCTCGATCACCGACAGGACGCCCCGAAGCTGCTCCACCGTGCGGTACTGCTCGAGCACGATGGCCTCCAGCTCGGCCGCCACGTCGGGCGGTGGGTGGCCTTCGACCGCCGTCTCCAGCAAGGGGGTGACCGCCTGGCAGCGCAGCTCCCGCCCCACCATCTGCACCGTCGCCTCGATCCCCGGATCGGCGACAGGCAGCTCCGCGAAGTCCTCCGGCGCTCTCCCGAACCCCACCGCCAGCACCAGGTAGAGAAGCGCCTCCTTGCTCTGCACGTAGCTGTAGACGAGCCCGGTTGACACCCCCGCCTCGGCCGCCACCTCGGCCATGCGGGTACGCCGGTAGCCGAGCCGCCCGAAGCACACCGCCCCCGATCGGGCGATCTCGCCCAAGCGGACCCCAGGTACGACAGCCACGCTGTCAGTATGAACTGAATGAACGGTTCAGTCAATACCGTCCCGATGGTCTGTCCGCAACTCGTTGGAGCACCGCTGGCCGCGTTGTGACCGAGTGGCACGGTCCACCCGGGTTCTGGACGATCTGGTCGCCTTCGAAACCGATGGCAGCGCGGCCGTTATCGCCGGGGACGAGGGCGTGAGATGGCGCCACCCTGGCACGCCCGCAGCAGGCAGTCATCACGCCGTTCGCCCTCCGGGAACTCGGTGCCCGTGCTGCAGAACGTTGCAGGATTGCCCGGCGCCGAGAGCTATGCGCTCAGGCGGCTCGGCCTTCCGACGGTTGCGACGGGGTCGCTGGCGACCCTGCCGACATAATGTTGCGGTGGGACCGGTCAACTCGGTATGCGACCCGGCTGCTCAGTCCTGACACCTGGGACGATTTGCCCGTCTGGTGGAGGCGAACCACGGGGTGTGGGGCGGCTGCTGGTGCATGGGCTTCCACCCGGAGGGTGTCGGCAAGGGCCGAACCGCGGAGGGGAACCGCCTTGGCAAGCAGGCCCACGTTCGCAACGGGACGGTGCACCAGATCCTCGTCTACCACAGCGACGAATGCGTCGGATGGTGCCAGTACGGAACGCCGGCGGAGCTTCCGAACATCCTCAACCCGAAGACCTACGCCCAGGGCACGAGCGAGCCGCCCGACTGGCGGATCGGCTGCATCTTCACGGGGAGCAGGCGCCGCCGCCGCGGCGTAGCGCGAGCAGCCCTCGGCGGGGCGCTGGCCGCCATCCAGGGGGCTGGCGGTGGAATCGTCGAGGCCTATCCCGAGCAGGTCAAGGGGCGCCCCCCTCAGCGCGGAGGCTATTTCCATACCGGGCCGGCCGACCTGTTCGAGGAGTTCGGCTTCGAAAGAGACCGCAAGATCGCCAAGTGGCGTTGGGTGATGCGGCTACTGGTCACGAGTTGAACTCGCTGACCGCCCCAAGGATTCGGAACCACCAGAGACGGACCTCGTCCGGTTCCGGCCTTACCAGCCGTCAGTTCCTTCCCAGCTCCAGGAGGGCATCTGGAGATCGCTCGGGACGTCGTCGGGCGAGGCCCACCGGT
>JAKAXG010000283.1 GCA_021827225.1 Actinomycetes bacterium
TCCGATCTGTGACGGCCGGCGCCGGCCGCCTCGTCTCGCCTTGCGGCCCCGTGTTTCGGCTTGCCGCCCGGCCCCGGTTCGCCTCGCATTGCGGCCCCGGTTCGCCTTGCGGCCTCGGGGCCCTGCGCCGGCTCGGGCCCTGCGCCGGCGCCGCCGGAATATATACCCCCCCGGGTATCCTTGTATCTGGCACAGGGTTCCGCCCTCTCCGGGCGGGGTACCTCAGTACAACGATCTACCCCAGGAGGGGATATGGCAACCGTCACCGCTACCGCTTCGAACTTCGAAGAGCTCATCACTGGCAACGACACCATCCTGCTCGACTTCTGGGCCTCGTGGTGCGGTCCGTGCCGGACCTTCGCCCCGGTGTTCGAGGAGGCCGCGCAGCGCCATCCCGATCTGGTGTTCGCCAAGGTGGACACAGAGGCGGAGCAGGAACTGGCCGCCGGCTTCCAGATCATGTCCATACCGACGCTCATGGTGGTGCGGGACCGCATCGCGGTGTTCTCCCAGGCCGGGGCCCTTCCCGCCCCCGCCCTGGAGCAGCTGATCGAGCAGGTGCGGGCGCTCGACATGGACGAGGTCCGGCGCCAGGTGGAGGCCCAGGCCGCCGCCGAGTCGACGCCTGAGTCATGACCGGCTGGCCGCCCCGCTCGGTGGTGGCCGTCTGCGCCCACCCCGACGACGAGTCCTTCGGGCTGGGCGCCATCCTGGCGGCGCTGAGCGGGGCGGGCAGCTCGGTGGGGGTGGTGACCTTCACCGCCGGCGAGGCCTCCACGCTGGGGACGGCCCTCGGCCCGCTGGGCATGGTCCGCTCCCAGGAGATGGCTGAGGCGGCCCAGGTCCTTGGGATCCAGCGCACCGTGCTGCTGGACTACCCGGACGGCCGGCTGGCGGAGACCCCTCTGGACGAGCTCGCCGGCCACGTCACCGGGTTGGCCGCCACCATGGCGGCGGACGCCCTGGTCGCGTTCGACGTCGGCGGCATCACCGGCCATCCCGACCACCAGCGGGCCACCGAGGCGGCTCTGGTCGCCGGCCGTGAGCTGGAGGTACCGGTGCTGGGCTGGGCGGTCACCCGCCCCGTGGCCGACGCTCTCAACTCCGAGTTCTGCACCACCTTCGTCGGGCGGGAGCCGGGCGAGGTGGACATGACGCTGAGCGTCGACCGGGAGCTGCAACTGCGGGCCATCGCCTGCCACCGCAGCCAGTCCGGGGAGAACCCGGTCCTGTGGCGGCGCCTCGAGGCCACCGGCGGCACCGAGCCGCTGCGGTGGCTGCACCGCCCGTGACTTCCGACCCTGGAGAACTTGCCCTCTCCGGGTGAAGCTGCAGGGCTAGTCGTCCGACCATAAGGAGGCCGCCATGGCCGACGTGTCCGTCACCCGGGAACCGACGCTTTCCGACATCGCCGGAGCCCTGGCCCGCCACACCAACCCGGACGGGACGGTGCCGGCCGGGGTCACCGCCGACATCGTCGCCGAGACCGGCTGGCGCGGCCGGCTAATGGATGTGCTCACCGTTCTCGCCGCCCACACCGAGCGGATGGGCTACCTGGCCGGCGGCCGGCGGCCCGCCGAGGTAGCCGAATGGCTGGCCATCTGGGCCGACTCCTCGCTGACCGTCGAGCAGATCCGGCTGGCCACCGAGGCCGGCGGATGGGATCCCGACCCGTTCGTGACCCTGGCCGGCGCCGGCCTGCTCGAGAGGTTCCTGCGCCTGCCCGACGGGTCGGTCCGCCGGGTCAAGGGAGCACTGGCCGGCGGATGGCTCAGCGATGAACTGGCCATGGCTGACGACGAGGAGGTCCTCTCCGCCGTCGAGGCCATCCTGGCCGAGGACGGCTGATCAGGACAGGCTGGGACGGCCGGAGCCGCTGAAGCGCAGGCTGCCCACCCACAGGGACCGCACTCCGCCGTTCTGGTAGCCCACCGTGCCGTACCAGGCGGCGAAGGCCATGCGGGTCGACCCAGAGGCGTCGGTGAAGATCATGGGGCCCTGGGGTCCCTGGGCGTTCCCCGTGGTCCCCAGCCACGGGCTGGTCACCGACCGGTTGGTGTACGGCCCGAACAGCGAGTTGGAGGTGGCGTACCCGATGGCTGACCGGGCGGTGTTGTAGCTGTTGGCGCCGTAGAACAGGTAGTAGCGGCTGCCGTCGCGGATGACCGTCGGCCCCTCGATGGTCGGCGACTGCCAGGGGGCCGACTGGGTGAGCAGCAGCGACGGGGTGCTGCCCGACTGGAACGAGAGCCCATCAGCGGCCAGTTGTTCGGCCCAGATGTGGCTGCGCTGGCCGATGGCGTTGTCGTCGCTCTTCCACAGCAGGACCAGCTTCCCCGACGCGGGGTCGAGGTACGGGTTGGGATCGATGGACCCCCCGTCGGCCGTCTGGCAGACCAGCGGGGCGGTCGACTCGTCGACGAACGGGCCGCCCGGTGACGCCGAGGTAGCCACCGATATGCACTGCATGTTCAGCGTCTCGTCGCGAGCGGCGTAGTACATGACGTACCGGTCGGCGATCCGCATAACGCCGGGAGCCCAGGTGTAACCCCGGATCGCCCAGGAAGGAAGGCCGCTCAGGGCCTCGCCCGGACCCGTCCAGTGGTGCAGGTCCGGCGAGCTCATCACCTGGAGGTCCCTCCCGCCGCTGCCGGTGGAGTACGCCCAGTAGGTCCCGTTGACCACCAGCACGCTCGGGTCGGGGAAGTCGCCGGCGTACACCGGTGCCGAGAAGGTCCTGCTCGCGGCGGCGGCCGGCGCCATCCACCCGACCATAGCGGTCACCAACGCCGCCGTCCCGGTCACAACCGCTCGCGTCCGCAGTCGCCCCATGACCCGCTCCTCGCTCTCGGCCGGCACCGCCCATAGCATCGTCGCGTGGCGGCGGCCGCCGGGAGCCGAAGGTTGTCCCTTCGGCGCGTAGGGGGCGGCGGCGCCGGCCGGCGTGTGCGGCTGGGGGGCCGGAACCGAGAGGTGGATCACCCCCTTCTACGACCACAAGATCCACCTTTCGGCGCCGGCGGGGCGGGACACCCCGAACCGAGAGGTGCATCACCCCCCCGTACGACCAGAAGATCCACCTTTCGCCTGACGGCCGTCGCCGGGGGGCCGGCGGGGCGGCGGCCGGGCGGCCGGCGGGCCGGCGGCCGGGGGCCGGAACCGAGAGGTGGATTACCCCCCCGTACGACCACAAGATCCACCTTTCACTGCCGGCGGGGCGGGACACCCCGAACCGAGAGGTGCATCACCCCCCCGTACGACCAGAAGATCCACCTTTCGCCTGACGGCCGTCGCCGGATGCCGGGGACCCGGGGCCAGCGCCGGCACAGCGCCGGCACAGCGCCGGCCGGGGGCCGGCGGCCGGCGGCCGGCGGGGCGGGCGGCGAGGTTCAGCCGACCTGGGCGATGACGCTCTCGGCGAAGGCGCCCAGGCGGGCCTTCCAGCGCTCGGGGTCCCCGCCCAGGTTGGGGATGACCACCCGGCTCACGCCCAGGTCGGCCAGCCGCCGGACGCTGTCGGCGTCGCCGGCGGGCCCGGCGGTGACGGCGATGGAGTCGGGGTCCCGGCCGGCCTGCCGGGCGGTGTCGCGCATGATGTCGATGAGCCGGGCCAGCTCGGTGGCGTCGCCGAGCGGGAAGAACTCGTCCCCCAGGCGCCCGGCCCGGCGGGCGGCGGCCGGGCTGTGGCCGCCCACCACGATGGGCACCCCGCCGGCCTGGACCGGCTTCGGATAGCTCCTGGCCCGGTCGAAGTCCACGAAGCGGCCGTGGTAGGTGGACTCCTCGTCCCGCCACAGGCTGCGCAACGCCTCGATGTACTCGTCGGTACGGGGCCCCCGGTCCGCGAAGGGTACGCCCAACGCCTTGAACTCCTCCTCCAGCCAGCCCACCCCGATGCCGAGGGTGACCCGGCCGCCCGAGAGGAGGTCGAGGGTGGCCAGCTCCTTGGCCAGGATGGCCGGCGTGCGCTGGGGGAGGATGAGTATCCCGGTGGCCAACCTCAGGGTGCGGGTGGTGGCGGCCACCCACGTGAGCCAGATGAGCGGGTCGGGTATGGGGCTGGCCTCCGAACCGGGCATCCGCCCGGTGGTGGAGTACGGGTAGGTGGATTGGTAGTCCGCCGGGACCACGACGTGCTCGACGGTCCAGACGGACTCGAAACCGTTGTCCTCGGCGATGGTGCCGAGAGCGGCGGCACCCTCGGGGGAGACGGCGTGACCGGTGTTGGCGAAGAGGATCCCGTAGCGCATCACCTGACGGTAGCGCTGCCGGCTTCAGCCTTCCTTGGACGCCACCCCGACGACCAGGGGCCGCACCAGCGGGACGAGGCCGCGCAGCTCGCCGCTGCGGACCTGGTCGAGCCGCAGGGGCGAGGACCGGATGAGAGAGACGGTGTCGCGGTTGCAGTTGCACCCGCCGGCGCACCAGCCCCAAGGGCGGTTGAGCCGGTCCTGCCACCGGGCCAGCTGCGCCGACCCGGCCCTCACGTGCTCGGCGAAGGACACGCTCCCACCCGGGCGCAGCACCCTGGCGATCTCGGCCAGGGCGGCCTCGGGGTCGGCGGTGGTGCACAGCACCAGGGTGCAGACCACGGCATCGACGCTGGCGTCGTCGACCGGCAGCCGCTCGGCCGGGGCCTGCACCACCTTGACCGGGACGGGACCGGGCCTGGCCCGCACCCGTCGGTGCAGCCGGGCGGCCATGTGCGGGTCCGGCTCGGTGAGCAGCAGATCCTCGACGGTCCCGGAGTAGTGACGGAAGTTGAGCCCGGTGCCGGCCCCCACCTCGAGCACCCGGCCGGCCGCCCGGCCCACCACCTCCGACCTCACGTCGGCGAACCCCCGCCGCTCGGCGAGGGTGAAGGCGGCGTCGTAGGCGCCGGCGAACGCCTTGGACCACGCATCGGACCCCACCCCGGCGAAGCTACCGGGTGCGAGCCGGACACGCCTGGCGGACCGGGCGGACCGCCACCGGGAGTGGGATCAGCCGGGGGCCAGGTGGTGCCACACCACGGCTCCCCGTGACAGGTCGGGGGTGAGCCGCACCTCGACGGTGTCGCCGGCCCGGAACTGGCGCACCACCGCCCGGGGGAGGGCCTGGATCACCTCCAGGTCGAACGGCTCGGGGCGGCCCTCGGCGTGGACCCGCAGGTTGAACCGGACCATGGGCCGCACGTCCAGGATGGTCCCCAACGACCGCACCGACAGCACCTCCGCCCGGCCGGGCATCCCGGTCGCCAGGATCTCCGACGTCAGCACCGTCCGCGGCTGGCCCCCCGACCGCCAGGACACGAACAGAAAGACCAGTACGGCCAGCGCGAACGGCAGCAGTACGAACAGCACGACCAGCGCCTGGCTGGTCGTGAGCCCGAATAGCGAAGCGGGGAACACCGAAGCGATCATCCCAGGCTAGATCCGCTGGTTCGGTTCGCCCCGCCCCGGGCGAACCGTTCCAGCGTTTGACCCCCTACCCCGGGGTCAACCCCTTCTGATGAACAGCATGGAGCACCCATCCCAACGCAGCCACAACCGGCGGTCAACAATGACGATGCCGCGGGTAGGACGGACGCCATGAACTGGACATGGGACGTTCGCAGCAACGACGCCGGGATGAACGGGCTGGAGTTCTGCCGGGCCACCACCGCCGGCGGGTTCGACCGGGTGCTGATCCACGCCGCCCCCGGTCAGGCGGGGATCACGATCACCGAGGGTGACGGCCGGATCGTGGCCCGGGCCGACCTGGAGCGGGAGGGCGACTACTCCCCGATGACCCTCATCGAGCGCGACGGGGCGCAGCTGCGACGCCGGGAGGTGTGGCCCGACCCGGAGATGTTCGGCCTGCCGGTCCTGCTGGCCGGCGGGGAGGTGGGAATCCTGCAGGCGTGGGAGCACGCCGAGGATCGCAGCTGGTGGCGCTGGTCGGTGGAGTTCTCCAACCACACCGGCCGCCCCGACGACTGGGCTCCCCGGTCGGAGGGCAGCCCCGGCTGAGGGAGGCGCCCCGGGCCGCTCAGGCGCCCGACCCGTAGAAGCGGGCGCCACCGAAGTTGAAGATGCCGCCGTCGGCGGCCACCATCCAGTAGCCGCCTCCGTGGGGCGTCGCCGCCATGCTCACCATCGGGGCGACCAGCGGGGTGCCGC
>JAKAXG010000284.1 GCA_021827225.1 Actinomycetes bacterium
TACGGTCATGGTGTGATCGCAGGGTTGCCAGGGACCTTGCCGAAACCCTTGCCACAAACGTTGCACGGAAAGAATCCGCTGGGGGCGGGGGTTGCAACATCGTGCAACGTCGCTCAACGTGCCTAACCCCAGGTCGTGCCGATGGCCGGCTGCGCCGTCAGCTCTGGCACGCGTCGCGTCGGCCGAGGTCGGCGCCATGCCCTCAGCACGGGCGTCTCAGGGCCCTCCCCCAGGCGTGGCACCGGACCTCGCCGGGCCTCGGCCGCCGGGGCCGGCCCCCTGGCCCTAATGGGCACCTCCTACCACTGGGGCGCGCACCGCGACCCGTGATCTTGGCGCCCATGGTTCTGGCCGGCGTTCGTTCAGTAGCCCTGCCGCCCTCGCTTCGCTCGGTTGCCCTGCCGCACCGGGACCCGCCTGCGGCCGGTCCCGGCTTGGCGTCGAAGCCAGCAGGAATGGCCGTGGCGGCCGCACATGCGCCGAAGCCCCGTGGCTACACGAACACCGTCATGCGGGTATCGAAGGCTATGAGCCCGGGCAACCCGTCGATGGTTGAAGGCTTCCGGTGCCAACACGTTCCACGGCTACCAGCGCCATCCAAGGTGGTCACACAGTGGCATCACCATGCTGGCTTGTTTGTACGCCCGAGAGGAGGCGCTCAAGTTCCCTCCAAGCTGCTCAGAGAGCGGAGGAGTGCACAGACGGCTCAGGCTGCCGGGTATCCGATGTCGTCTAGTTTGGCTCGGATGACCTCCGGTGTGATGGTGGCCTCGTCGTAGTCCACGTGTACGACCTTGGTATCGATGTCGACCGACACCTTTTGCACTCCGGCAGTGTCTGAGAGCCCCTCCTCGATGCTGGCCTTGCAGTGGCCGCAGGAGATGTCGTTGGCGGTGAGGTTGATGCTGCTCATGGTTGGTTCCTTTCCAGCACGGGCGATTGGGATGTACGGGCACCCGAAGTCCAGGCGTGGGGACGACGGGAGGTGATGGGCTGCGGGTAGCGTCCGAAGCGGCGTAGCCGCAATGCGTTGGTGACGACGGTGACGGAGCTGGCGGCCATGGCCAAGGCGGCAAGCATCGGGGGGAGGATGGACAGGGCGGCGAGGGGGACCAGGACGAGGTTGTAGCCGAATGCCCAGCCCAGGTTCTGCCAGATGATCCGACGAGTGGCCCGTGCCAGGGATATGGCGTCGGCTACAGCGCCGATGTCTCCGTGGGTCAAGGTGATGTCGGCGGTGGCCATGGCCACTCCGGTGCCGCTCCCCACGGCGATGCCGACCTCGGCGGTGGCCAGGGCCGGGGCGTCGTTGATGCCGTCGCCGACCATGGCGGCCGGACCGTAGCGGTCCTGGACCTCATTCACCAGCGCGGCCTTGTCCTCGGGTCGTAGACCGGCCCGGACTTCGTCCACTCCTGTCTGGGCGCCGACGGCTTCGGCGACCTCGGCCCGGTCGCCAGTGGCCAGAATGACCCGCAGGCCCGTGGCCTTGAGGCGGGCCACTCCGGCCGCTGCGTCGGGTCGGAGAGGATCGGCGATGCCCATGACCAGGCGAAGGTCTCGGTCCAAGGCGACGCCTACGGGGGTGAGACCCCGCCCGGCCAGTTGCTGGGCGGCGGCTGTGGCGGCCGCCTCGACGGTGCCCAGTGGCCGCCCTGTGCCGGTCAGCCATGGCAGGGAACCGACTTGGACCAGCCGTCCGGCGACCTGGGCAGTGATTCCCGCGCCCGGGGTTGCTTCTACTTGGGTTGCTTCATCCAAGTCCCCTCCGGCTCGCTGGGCTGCGGCTTGGACCGCCCGGGCGAGGGGATGCTCCGAGCCGGCTTCGACAGCGGCCGCCCGTCGCAGCGCTTCGGTCCCGTCCGTGCCGTCAAGGGCCACCATGTCGACCACATCCGGTCGGCCCACGGTGAGGGTACCGGTCTTGTCGATCACGACCACCGATAGTGTCCTCACCCGCTCGAGCACCTGACCGCCTGAAACGAGCAGTCCCAGTTCGGCACCGCGTCCGGTGCCCACCATGATCGCCACCGGAGTGGCCAGGCCCAGGGCGCACGGGCAGGCAACGACGAGAACTGCCACCGCTGGCACCAGGGCTTGAACCAGGGAGTGCCCGCTGGCCAGCCACCCGGCGAAGGTAGCCGCGGCTAGAACCAGGATGATCGGGACGAATACCGAGGAGACTCGGTCCGCGAGGCGCTGGGCGTTGGTTTTCTCCAGCTGGGCGCGCTCTACCAGGGCCATGATCTGCGCCAGGGTGGATTCACCCCCGGTGCGGGTGACCGAGACCATGACCGGCGAAAGGCCGTTGAGCGTACCCCCGGTGATTTCATCACCGGGTTGCTTTTCGACAGGGAAGCTTTCGCCGGTGAGCATCGATTCGTCCACGCTCGCCGTCCCGGTCTCCAGCGTGCCGTCGGCGGGGAACGCCTCGCCGGGTCGGACCACGATCACGTCGCCGGGTTGCAGGTGGTCGACCGGCACGTCGAGAGGAGCCGACGCCGCCTGCGAGATGGCCCCGGCTCTGGCCACCAGGTGCGCGCTCCGTGGGGTGATGCCGGCCAGCGTCTCGATGGCCTGGCCGGCCCGTCCCCGGGTGAGGACCTCCAGGTACTTGCCGACCGATATAAGGGTCACGATGACCGAAGCGACGTCGAAGTAGGTGTCCTTGCTGGGCAGGCTGATGACAGCGGCCAGGGAGTAGAAGAACGCCACGGCCGAGCCCAGCGATACCAGGGTGTCCATGTTGACCGCCCGATGACGCAGGTTGATTAAGGCGCTTCGATGGAAGCCCCACCCCACCCAAGCGAACACCGGAACGGTGAGGCCCAGCTGCAGGTACCTGGACCATGTCGGCCTGCCGTCGCCGTAGGCCAGCGCCAGGACCGCGGCGCTGAGCAGGCCGCCGACGATCAGCTTGGTCATTCGACGTCGCAGGTCAGCCTCCCGCCGCCGGCGCCGCTCGGCGCCCTCGACGGCCGGGTCGGGGCTGGACACGATCAGCCGGCTCCCGTAGCCGGCGTTCTCGACCGCTCGCACGAGCGTGTCCGTTTCGACCGGGTCGCTCAGCTCCACCCGGGCCGACTCGGTGGCCAGGTTGACCTGCGCGCCCGTCACTCCTGCTACGGATCCCAAGGCCTTCTCAACCCGGCGGACACACGACGCGCAGGTCATGCCCGTGACCTCCAACGTCACGCTGAGCCCGGCTTCTCCACGGTGGTCGGACGCCGCCGGCGGCGATGCTTTGTATCCGGCCTTCTGCACCGCTGAGACCAGTTCCTGGCGCTCGAGGTCTATGCCGGGAGCAACGGTCACCCGAGCCGACTCGGTGGCCAGGTTGACCTGTGCTTCGGCGACGCCCGGTACGCCGGCCAGGGCCTTCTCCACTCGGCGCACGCACGACGCGCAGGTCATCCCCTCAATCCGCAGATCCAACGTGAGCGCGGTCCCCGTCATGGTCGTGTCGGTGTTCACTGATTCCTCCAGCCGTCGGTGTCAGGAGTGCAGCAGCCGGGCGATGGCATCAGAGGCCTCTTTCACTTTCTCCTCCGCTCCGGCGCCGCCGGCGACCGTCGCCTGGGCCACGCAGGTGCTGAGATGGTCTTCTAGTAGTTCCAATGCCACTGCGTGCAGGGCTCGGGTGGCGGCGGAGACCTGCGTGAGGACATCTATGCAGTAGCGGTCGTCTTCGACCATGCGCTGCAGTCCGCGGATCTGGCCTTCGATGCGCCGTAGCCGCTTCAGGTAGGAATCCTTGTCGGGTGTGTAACCGTGCACAGGTCGACCGCCTTCTCGCTGATCGCCACCAGCATACCCCCCTAGGGTAGACCACTGAGAGCTCAAAAGCGGGGAAGGGATAGCGGTCCCGGGCGGCTCCGGTCCCGGCTTGGAGTTGGGGTGGATTTGAAGGCGTCTGTTCACGGTGAGGTCCCCCGGGAGGGGATCCATCCGTTCCGAGCTATCGGCGGGGATGTCTACCGGCTATCTGATCGAGTTCAACGCCCAGGGTCTCCGCCGAACAGGTCATGGACTTCTACAAGCAGGCGCCGAAGGGCCGGGATGTTCTCCGGGACGGCCTGCGGCCTCCTCGGTGCTGCCATGATCGAAGAGACTCTCGGGGAAGCGGCGGGGTGACGACGACGGAGGCGGGTTCTTCTAAGCGCCGGTCGACCCGCCCCCGGGTCCGGCCGGGGCCGGCGCGGGGGCGAGCGCAGCCGGCTGGAAGGTGCCGCTGTCGAGTTCGGCCAGGATGGCGTCGGCTTCGCTGGTCAGTTCGGCGTGGTGGGCATGCATCTCTTGCACCTCGGGGCTGGCCGACGAAAGCTCCGCCGACGCCTGGGCTTGGGCGAACTGGCCGGCCACCTTCTGTTTGATCTCGTCGAATGAAGGGATGTCGCTGCTGCGGGTCAGGTCGCTCACCTGCTTGAGGGACGCCGCCATCTGCTGCTGCATCCGGGCCTGATCGACTTGGGCAAGTATCGTTCCCTGCTCGGCCAGCTTCTGTTGCAGCTGGTCAGCGGACTCCTGAACCGCTTCCCGGGCGTCCGCCGCGGCCTGCTGCAGCTGGGGGATCTGGGCGCTGAGCGAGGCGATCTGATCGCGCAGACCGGCGATTTTGGTGGCGAAGGTCCGGGCTGCGTCCAGGTTGCCCTGCTGCTTGGCGGCCAGCGCTGACTTGGTGTAGCGGACCTCCTGCTGGGACAGGTCGGCGAGGCGCATCTTGGCGGTCTTCTCCTGGGCGATGACCTGACTGGCCGCGGCCTCGAGGTCCCGGTGGTGCTCCTGCATCCCAGAGATCGCCTGTTGGAGCTGCACCTTCGGGTCGGCGTGAGCGTCGAACGCCGCCTGGGCGCTGGCCTCGGCATAGCTGTTGGCCCTTTTGAACACTTTTCCCCATGACATCTGCCCGCCTCCTCCTGGCCGGTCCGCGACTCGCTGCGACCGATACCCCCCTATGGTAGCCGTCGGCGGCTCCGACAAACCCTCGGGGGAGAGGACCCCGGCGCCCACCCTCGGATGGTTGGAGCTTACCGCCGCGGTAGCGATTACAGTCGGTAGCAGTTGGATTAGGCTGGACGCCGTTGCCTCCGAAGCCCGGTGACGGGCGGTGTCACTACCGGGACCCCTTTGCTTGCTAATGCCTCTACGCCGATCCGCGCTCCGAGTCCTGGCCGTCGTCGCCGTTGTTGTCACCGCTGCTAGCTGCGGCGGTGGCCGAGGCGGACCGGGACGGGCTGCATCTGCCGCCCGCCGCCGCACCCCGGCGGCCTCCGCGGCCACGACGACGACCACCGCGCCGGTCAACATCTATGCGGCCGACGGGCCGAACATGCTGTCGCCGGTGGTGCGCAACGATCCGTACCGGATCTATGTCCCTGAGAGCGCCGGGCGCGATGTCGACGTGATCGATCCGGCCACCATGAAGGTCGTCGCTCGCTACCGGACCGGCTTGGATCCGCAGCACGTGGTGCCGGCGTGGGATCTCAGGACTCTGTATGTCACTAACGATCTGGCCAACTCTTTGACCCCGGTCGACCCGCGTACTGGCCAGCCCGGGGGTTCGAACATCGCGGTCGGCGACCCGTACAACTTGTACTTCACCCCGGACGGGCGCTACGCCATCGTGGTGGAGGAGGCCCGCCAGATCCTGGCCTTCCGGGATCCTCACACCTTCGCCCTCATCAAGCGGGTACCGGTCCAGTGTCCCGGTGTGGACCACGGGGACTTCTCCGCCGACGGGAGCTTTGCCATCTTCAGCTGCGAGTTCTCCGCCCGGATGGTCAAGGTCGACCTGGGCAACCTGTCGGTCGCCGGTTACCTGGACATCCCCGGCTCGTCCCCCCAGGACGTCAAGTTGGACTCGGCCGGCAAGATCTTCTACACCGCGGATATGAAGCGGGGCGGGGTGTATCAGATCTCGGCCGCCACTTTTTCTCTCATCGGGTTCATCCCGACCGGACGCGACGCCCACGGCCTGTACATCAGCCGGGACGGAAAGGACATGTACGTCTCGAACCGGGGGTCGGGGTCGGTCTCGGTGATCGACCTCACCACCGAGCGGGTGATCCACACCTGGGACATCCCCGGGGGGGCAGCCCCGACATGGGGAAC
>JAKAXG010000285.1 GCA_021827225.1 Actinomycetes bacterium
CGGGTGCGGATCCCTCCAGTCAGCTGCCGGGCCGGCAGGGAATCGAGGGCCACGCCGACATCAGCGCTGCCTCGGGTTCCCCCCGGGCGCGGCAGCGGCTGCCACCGAGCGGCCCAGTAACCGAGGGCGTGACCGAGCTCGACCAGGCGCGGCTCGGTGACCTTCTCGCGCAAGGCACGCACGGCGTGGCCAGTGCGGATCAACCCGTGAGCAGCCGACGCCACCGCGCCGGGCACAAGACGCGGCCACCATCGAGCCAGCACGGCCTCCCACGGCTCGTCGCGTACCTGCCGGGTGAGCAGGGCGCACCAGTCTCCCAGCCGGGACGCTTCTCCGAGCAGGCCGGCCCAGTCCGCCTCGGCGATCGGCCAGCGGGTATCCGGCATCGGTTCGAGCCGGCGGACGTAGCGGCTCACCCAGCCGGACACGTCATCGCCCCGGCCGAGCCTGATAAGAGCGTCGACGGCCATCGGCCCGTGGTTGGACAGCCACCCCTCGAACTCAGGGCCCTTGGTGTGCAGCTGCTCGTATGCCTCATCCAGCAGGTCGGGGATCGCCATGACCACCAAGTCAACAACTTCAAGTCCACTTGAAGTCAAGCGGGCGTTCGAAGAGAATGCTGTGCGTGCCCGAACCCCCTGAACTCACCATCGGGGAGACCGCAAGCCGCTCGGGACTCAGCGCCCCCACCCTGCGCTACTACGACCAGCTCGGTCTGATCCGCTCGACCCGAAGTTCCGGCAACCAGCGGCGATATCCGAGACACACCCTGCGTCGCCTGGCGTTCATCACCGCCGCCCAGAATGTCGGGCTGAGCCTGGAGGAGATCGCCGCACTCCTCAAGACCCTCCCGGCCGACCGAGCACCGACGAGGGCCGACTGGACCAGACTCAGCCGGCCGTGGCGGCAGCGGATCGCAACCCGCATCGAGCAGCTCCAGGCCCTCCAGGACACCCTTGATGGCTGCCTGGGCTGCGGTTGCCTGTCCCTCACCCGCTGCCGGCTCTACAACACCGACGACGAGGCCGCCGCCGAAGGTCCCGGTTCGCGCTGGCTCCGCAACGCAGGACAGGCGTCTCCCTGAGCCCCACGCGCCCGAGGCGGGGCGTCCTGCCGATCCGCGCGCTCGCCAGGAGCCCCCTACGGCGGTCATGGGCCCTCTGCGCCAGAGGCCATTTCGAGCACTGCGGCGACTTGGGTGGCCGCCGCGATCGGGGTGCGCCCGCAGAGGTAGATGACGTGATCAGCGAGACGACGGTTCTGGTCGCTACGGACCCACACGTCGAGGTAGTCGATGTCCCCGACACGCCAATCGTGTCCCTTGCTCGCAACAGATCGTTGCCGAAGCAGCGCCACCGAGCGAGCACGATCACACTCCGGCAAGAGCAAGACCACGACGTGACGCTCAAGCGCTGACGCCGCGGCGTCAGCGAACTGTCGGTCCTCGAAGTGGGTGTGTCCGGCGCCGGCAGCGACAACGAACCCCGGACAGTCCTCAAGCACGCGTAGAAGGGCGTCGACCCGAGCGGGCTGCCACCACCGATGTGCCGCGACGTAGCCCACGGCATCGATCTTGGTGCGAAGTCGTCAAGGTTCATGCCCGCTTCGTCGTAGTAGCGGCCGGCCACCTCGTCGAGATCAACAAATGGCAAACCCACGCTGGCAGCGAGTAGCGGCCCCGATGGTCGACTTGCCGACAGCCGCTGGTCCGATCAGCACCACGCAGCACGCCTCCCCCACGAGGTCTCACCCTACGGTCACGGACGCTGCTTACGGGTAGAACGGACCCTCGAGCCACTCGCGGAGCCGCACCCTAGAGTCAGTGGAGCCAACCGCCAGAACCTCCAATCAGGGTGCCATCGGCGAGCGAAGGCAGTGCTGCCGCAGATTCGTGGCAAGGGAGACGCGCTCATAACGACGCTCGGTCTCCGGCGTCATGGACTCTCCACCGAGCACGGAACCGGCGTTCTGCGCAACAGTGGGCCGACCACCGGGTGCCGCCGCCCGAGCATCTGCCCGGATGCGCCGGCCATCGAACCTGGGGCGTTGTAGGCCTGGCGATCGGCCGACCCTCGAACGACAGGCATCCCCTCGCTGACAACGCCCGTTCAGACAGAGGCCCGAGTCCGCCCTACCCCGCTTCGTCGAGCGCAGTACGGGTAGGCACAGCCGCCGGCCGAACGCAGCCCCTTCCTGACGACGACCCCTCTCATCGTGGCGGGTGCGGCGCGTGCCATGGCACTCCCGGTGTGCCATGGCATATCGGATGTGCCATGAGGGCCTCAGTGAGGTGCTCCTGGCAACCTTAGGTTCGGCTAAAGGTGACCCTCTACCAGGACTTTTACAGAGAGCGAGCGACGGGAATCGAACCCGCGTTCTCAGCTTGGGAAGCTGATGTTCTGCCTCTGAACTACGCTCGCGTGGCGGGTGGTCAGTCTAGCCGACCCGGCCGGCAGCCGGCGAAGGCTCGACGTCCACGGCAGGGGAAGGGTTCAGCCCGCCTCGCGGTCGGGGGGCTTGAACAGGGACAACAACTCCACCGGGATGGGGAAGATGAGCGTCGAGTTGCGTTCGGTCGCCACCTCCGCCAGGGTCTGCAGCGTCCGCAGCTGGAGGGCCCCCGGGCTCTCGGTGAGCTTGTCGGCGGCCTCGGCCAGCTCGGTGCTGGCTTGCAACTCACCGCTCGCGGCGATGACCTTGGCCCGCCGCTCCCGCTCGGCCTCGGCCTGACGGGCCATGGCCCGGAGCAACTCGGGGGGCAGGGTGACGTCCCGGACCTCGACCTGGCGTACCTCGACCCCCCACTCGGCGGTGCTGCGGGCGATGGTGGCCCGCAGCTCGGAGTTCACGTCCTCCCGGTGGGCCAGCAGGCTGTCCAGCTCGTAGCGGCCGATGATCGAGCGCAGGCTGGTCATGGCGATGCGCTGACTGGCGAAGCGGAAGTTGTCCACCCCGATCACCGCCCTGACCGGGTCGACCACCTGGAAGTAGACGACGGCGTCGACGGCGATGGTGACGTTGTCCTGGGTGATCACGGACTGGGACGGGATGTCCACGACCTCAACCCTGAGGTTGACCTTGACCACCTTGTCCACCAGGGGGATCTTGAATATCAGGCCGGGCCCGCGGGCCTCACCGATGACTCGTCCGAAGCGGAAGAAGACCGCCCGCTGGTACTCCGGGATGACCACGAACACGGTACGAGCCAACACCACCAGCGCGACCAGCACAACCAGGGCGGCGACGACGATGGCCGCCACCTCCGGACCGGATCCGGCGCCGCTGGCGTAGGCCGCGATATCCACACCCGGAGTATCCCGCATCACCGCCCTTCGCGCACGCCCGGAGGGCTCTGCGGGGCCGGGAACCTAAGGTGCGAGCCAGAAGAGTCGGTATCCGGTGCCTCCCGACCCCCGTAGTCCGGCTGTTGGGTGGAAAATGTTGCTACAGCGACGGAAACAGTCCACAATTCCATGTAAGGTTCTGTCACTCGCCATGCAGAGAGGCAAAACACATGTAAAACCACGCGAAGGCTTGCTTGCTACCGAGCGAGCCGGAGTATGGTGAAGCACCTGGAGTGGGAACCCGCCACCTACTCCAGGAGAGCGGTTCCGAGATCCGCCGCTTGGGCCGCTCCGCCGGTGGCGCCCCTTCGGGGGCGCCACCGGTGTTTTCAACGGTGGTTTGCGGTCAGATCGACCGTTCGTCCGACATGCGGGAGATGTCAGCCCACGTGTAGCCAAGCTCGAGGAGTATCTCCTCGGTGTGCTGGCCCAGTTCCGGCGCCACCGACCCGGCCCGGGCGGGGGTGCCGCTGAAGCGCACCGGGGACGCCACCACGTCCGCCGGGCCGGCCGGGGTGTCGATGCGGGCCAGGTAGCCGTTGTCCCACACCCCCGGATCGGCGGCGACCTCGGCGTAGCTGCGCACCGGGGCGTGGCGGATACCGGCCTCGGCGAACAGGCGGCACCATTCGGCCGTGGTGCGCGACTGGAACGCCGGTTGCAGCTGGTCGTATATGTCGGCCTTGTCCGCCTCGCTGTAGAAGGGATGGGAGAAGCGCTCGGCCAGGTCGGGTCGTCCCAGCAGGTCGAAGAAGACCTTGCGCAGGGTCCCGGTGACCCCGACGATGGCCACCCACCCGTCGGAGGTCGGGTACAGCGAGTACAGGCCGGGGATCAGGGCGTTGCCCCGGTTGGCCCGCCCCGGGTTGCGTCCGGTCAGCAGGAACGCGGTGTACTCGCTGGCCTGGGCCCAGATCTGCCCGCCGACCAGGGACGTCTCGACCCGCTGCCCGCGGCCGGTCCGCCCCCTGGCCAGCAGGGCGGCCAGGATGCCCGCCACCAGGTTCTGGGACGCGATGTGGTCGGCGATGGTGGCGCCCACCGGGGTCGGGTCGTGCCCGTCGGCTCCCGTGGTCGACACCAGCCCGCCGGCGGCCTGCCCGGCCAGATCGGCGCCCTCCCGGCGCGAGTCGGCCCCGGCCGGCCCGAAGGTCGATCCGGCGGCGTAGACGATGCCCGGGTTGACAGCCGCCAGGTCGTCGTAGCCGAGACCCCACTCCTCCATGGTGCCCGGCTTGAAGTTGGTGATCACCACGTCGGACCCGCCGGCCAGACGCAGGAAGGCCTCGCGTCCGGAGGGCGTGCGCAGGTCGAGGGTCAGGCTCCGCTTACCGCGGTTGCAGCCTATGAAGTAGGCGGAGCGGGGGTCGTCGGGGCTCAACGGCAGCCACCGGCTCTGGTCGCCGAAGCCCGGTAGCTCCACCTTGATGACGTCGGCCCCCCAGTCGCCGAGCGTGGCCGCGGCTTGAGGGCCCTGCACCAGCAGCCCGGCCTCGATCACTTTCAGCCCATCCAGCGCTCCCATGGGAGGCACCATAGGTGCAGGGCCGGCCCTTTTTCAGGATCGGACGCGCTGGTAGCGCACCAGGGCTTCCTCCCGTTCGGCGGCGTGGTCGACCAGCGGCGCCGGGTAGCTGCCCTGTTCCAGCAGCGACCCGTCGGCCTTCCACGGTTCGTGCACCAGGTCGCGGCCGGCGCCGCTCAGTTCCGGCACCCATCGGCGGATGTAGTCGCCATCGGGGTCGAACTTCCGGCCCTGCGACACCGGGTTGAAAATCCGGAAAAAGGGGGCGGCGTCGGTTCCCGATCCGGCCACCCACTGCCAGTTGAGCTGGTTGGAGGCCAGGTCGGCGTCGACCAGGTGCTGCATGAACCACCTGGCCCCCCGGGTCCAGTCCAGGTGCAGGTCCTTGACCAGGAAGCTGGCCACGATCATGCGCACCCGGTTGTGGACGAAGCCCTCTCCGAGCAGCTGGCGCATCCCGGCGTCGACGATGGGGTACCCGGTACGGCCCCGGCTCCACGCCTCGAACCGGGCGTCGGCGTCGGCCCCCTCGTCGACCGGGAACGCCCGCCACTCGGGCCGGTAGCTGCGGCGGGCGGCGTCGGGGCGGTGGAACAGCACGTCGGCGTAGAAGTCCCGCCAGCACAGCTCGGTCTCGAGGCGGCGGTGGCTGCTGTCACCGGGATCCAGCCGGGAGAGCACCTGGCGGGGGTGGAGGCACCCGAAGCGCAGATAGGCGGACAGGCGGGAGGTGGCGTCCAGGTCCGGCCGATCCCTGCGCTCCTTGTAGGAGCCGGCACCGGAGCGCAGGAAGTTGTCCAGGCGGCGGTGGGCGGCCTCCTCCCCGGCAGTAGGAAGCTGGGCGTCTGGCGGGGTGATCTCGGGCCCCGGGTCGCTGGACAGACCGGCGTCGGTGATGCGGTCGAGGCGGGGCCGGCGCTCGGCCCCGGGCCAGCCGTGCGCCATCCAGGCCCGGAAGAACGGGGTGAAGACCTGGAACGGGGTCCCCTGGCCGGTCCGCAGCCGGCCGGGGGCCACCGCGTAGGGGGAGTCGACCACCCGCAGATCCACGCCCCGGTCCCCCAGCAGCCGGCCCACTTCGGCGTCGCGCCGGCGCCCGTAGGGGCCGAAGTCGCCGGTCACGAACACCGCCTCGGCACCGCACTCGGCGGCCACCGCCGGCACCGCCCGCGCCGGCGAAGCGGACCGCGCGACCAGGCGGCCCCCGAGCGACCGGTCCAGCGCCGCCACGCAGCCGGCCA
>JAKAXG010000286.1 GCA_021827225.1 Actinomycetes bacterium
CCCCGTCTGCGACTCCCGCAGCGCCGCCGCCAGCCTCAGATAGGCCCCTGAGGGAGGCGGCTCCGAGATGGACAGCGCGTCGTCCACGTCCACCACGCAGGCCAGGCCGCCGGGGCGCAGGACCCGCTCGACCTCCGAAGCGCCGAGACCGGGCGACTCCAGGTGCTGGAACACGAACCGGGAGAACACCACGTCCATGGAACCGTCGTCGAAGGGCAGCTCGTAGGCGTCCCCGGTCTGGAACGACACGGTGGACGCCGGGTCGAGCGCCTGCCGGGACAGCGCCGCCGACAGCGCCGTCGACGCCGCCTCCAGCAGCGAGGGATCGATGTCCACGCCGGTCACCGAGACCGGCCGCAGAGCCGCCAGCTCCAGGCAGCTGGCCCCGTACCCGCAGCCGACGTCGAGGATCCGGGACCCCGGCGCGATGGCCAGCGACTGCTGCAGGGCCCGGCGGGACTGGGTAGTGGCCAGGGTCTGGGCCAGCAACCACCGCCGGTCCGGCGGGACCAGGGGCAGCATGTCGGCGTAGACGCCGTCGATGATGGGCCAGGGCGGGTTGGCCGACGGAGCTTGCATGGCAGCTGAGGTCTCTCCTGCGAACGGGTGCGGGTCCGTCCGACCCTACGCGAAGAAGACCCAACCGAGCCCGATAGGCGAACACACATGCGCCGGTTGACGATACGGCCGCCACCAGGAGTGAAATCCGCCTCAAGAGAGCGGCCGGCCGGGACGAGAACTCATACCGGCAGTGCTAGGACGGCACGGCGCAATGTAGTCGCCCAGGACGGGCTCCCACCCGGATGCGGGTCCCACCAGACGATCTCTGGTGAACCCCGGAGGAGATCGCCCGCCCATGAGCGGAATCGTCAACCTACTGCACTTCGCCGTAGACGGCCTGAGCCAGCAGCAGCAGGCGATAGCCAACAACCTGGCCAACGCCGAGACGCCGGGCTTCACCGCCCAGGACGTCAAGTTCCAGGGCAGCCTTCAGCAGGCCCTGAAGTCGAACACCGGCGGCACCGCCTCGGTGACCGTCACGCCGGACCCGGCCCTTCCCGCGACCGACGGTAACAACGTGGACACGGGCCAGCAACTCGTCGCCGCCGAGCAGAACACGCTGCAGTACCAGGCGACGGTCGAACTTCTCAACGCCCAGTTCAGGCTGGTGCAAGGGGCATCAGGAGGCAGCTTCCAGTGACAATCTTCGGGGCCATCGGCATTTCCGGCTCGGGCATCGACGCCGCTCAGGAATGGATCAACACCAATGCCGGCAACCTGGCCAACGCCAACGACGCGGTGCCGACCAGCCAGGCGGCCTACGCCACCCAGACGCCATTCTTCGTCCCGGTCGGCGTGCCCGGCCAGGTGGGCGCGGGGGTGCAGGTGGCCGGCGTCCAGCTCGGTGACACCGTCGGGCACCTGGAGTACGCCCCGTCCAACCCCATGCACGACGCCCAGGGCAACGTGCGGGTGCCCGACGTCAACACCGGCGCCCAGATGGTCGGCCTGATCCAGGCCCAGACGGACTACCAGGCGAACGCCTCGGCCCTCAACCACGCCAAGCAGGCCTACCAGTCCGCCCTCACCATCGGGAGCTGAGCGCCGTGATCCCCCCCATCAGCGCCATCCAGCCCTTCTCCGCGCTGAGCGGAGCCGCCGGCGCCGCCGGCATCACCGCCGGCGGGGCAGCCGGCGCCGCCGGCATCACCGGCCTCGGGACCGCCACCGGCGTCAGCGGAGCCGGCGCCACCGGCGGCTTTGCCAACGCCATCACCAACGCCATCAGCCAGGTGCAGCAGGCCCAGGCCAGCGCCTCCAGCCAGGCGGCCCAGGCGGCGGCCGGCCAGGGCAACATCGCCGACGCCCTGGTGGCCTCCACCCAGGCGTCGGTCGAGACCCAGGTGACCACCGCCGTGGCCAACAAGGCGGTCGCCGCCTTCACCCAGATCATGAACATGCAGGTCTGAGGTGGCGCTCGTGCCGGTAAACGTCGTCGACCGGGCCCGCAGCGGGGCCAAGCAGTTCGCCAGCGGCTTCACCACCGGGCAGAAGGCCGTCACCATCGCCGCCGTCGTGGCGGCCATCGTCGGCGGGGTGGTCATGATGTCCATGACCGGCAAGCCGAACTACGCCCCTCTCTTCACCAACCTCCAGCCGGCCGACGCCGCCAGCATCACCTCCAAGCTGACCTCGGCCAAGATCCCCTACCAGCTGGCCAACGGCGGGACGGCGATCATGATCCCGGCCAACGACGTCAACCAGGAGCGGCTGTCCCTGGCCCAGTCCGGCCTGCCGTCCAGCGGCACCGTGGGGCTGTCCCTGCTGGACAAGGAGGGCATCACCACCTCCAACATGACCCAGCAGGCGGACTACCTGCAGGCCCTGCAGGGCGAGCTGGAGCAGACCATCGACTCCATCAGCGGCGTGGCCAGCAGCCAGGTCAACATCGCCCTCCCCGCCAACCAGGACTTCTCCCTCACCAACAGCACCCCGACCGGGGCGTCGGTGATGGTCACCATGCAGCAGGGGCAGACGCTCAACCAGGGCGAGGTGGAGGCCATCGTGCACCTGGTGGCGTCCAGCGTGCCGAACCTCGACTCCAAGAACGTCACCGTCGCCGACTCCACCGGCGACCTGCTGGCCGGCCCGGGGGTCTCCGCCGGGATGGCCGGCGGCAGCAGCTCGCAGACCAACACCTACGACGCCTCGGTGGCGTCGAAGGTGCAGGCCTACCTGGCCAGCGTGGTCGGCGCCGGCAACGCCGACGTGCAGGTCAACGCCACCCTCGACTACTCCCAGGTGTCCACCACGACCAACAGCATCGTCACCGCCCCCAACGGCCAGCCGGTGAGCTTCTGCACCCAGCAGAGCAACAACAAGGAGTCCTACACCGGCGCCGGCGCCCCTCCCGGCGGCGCGGCCGGCACCATCACCGCCACCCCGGCCGGCGGGACGGGGACCTACACCAACACCCAGACCTCGCAGACCTGCGAGACGAGCGAGCAGACCCAGACCGTCCAGCAGGCCCCCGGGACGCTGAAGTCTCAGCAGGTGGCCGTGCTGGTCAACTCCAGCGCCGTGCCCAAGGGCGTCAACCTGGCCGCCCTCAAGGCCGGGGTGGCGGCCGCCGCCGGCATCAGCACCGCCCGGGGCGACCAGCTGGCCTTCAGCACCATGCCGTTCGACAACGTCGCCGCCAAGCAGGCCGCCGCCGCCGCCAAGGCCGCCGCCGCCGCCAACAAGAGCAAGGCCATGTACTCGCTGATCAAGACCGCCGTGGTGCTCCTGGTCATCGGCCTGGTCCTGTTCCTGCTGTGGCGCTCCGCCCGCAAGGCCCGGACCACGGCCACCGTCTTGAACCCGGCTGACATCGAGGCCCTCCGGGCCGCCCGGGAGCTCGACCAGACCACGGTCATCCCGGCGGTGGCGGTACCGGAGATAGGGGCGCCGACCGAGGCCGTCACCCTCAACCAGTTCATCGACAACCAGCCCGACGACGTGGCCAGCATGCTGCGCACCTGGCTGTCCGACGGTCCCTCGAAGGTGCAGTCCTGATGAAGACCCTCACCGGGACCCAGCGGGCCGCCATCGTGCTGGCCCAGCTGGATCAGGCCCGGGCGGCCAAGGTGCTGCGCTCGATGAACGAGATCGACGTGGTCGAGATCATGGGCGCCATGGTCAGCCTGCCGGCCCTCGACGCCGAGGACGTCAGGAAGGTCCTGCGGGACTTCACCTCCCAGGCCGAGCACTTCATGCAGGTCTCACAGGGCGGCGTCGACGTGGCCCGCAAGCTGCTCCGCGAGCGGCTGGGCGGTGACCGCGCCGACGAGGTGCTCGAGGACCTGGTCGAGGAGCGCGAGAGCCACCCGCTGATGTTCCTGCACCGCATCGACGTCCGCCAGGTCGGCAACCTGGTCGGCGAGGAGCACCCCCAGACCGTCGCCGTGGTCCTGGCCCATCTGCCGTCCGAGTCGGGCGCCCAGCTCCTGGCCGAGATGGAGGAGAACGCCCGCGTCGACATCGTCCGCCGCTTGGCGACCATGGGTCGCATCAGTCCGGTGGCCATCCGCCACCTGGCCGACGTCCTCGAACAGAAGGCGTCCTCCCTGCTGCGCAACGGTTCCACCGCGGCCAGCGCCGTCGGCGGCATGGACCCGACCGTGGCCATCCTCAACCTCACGGACCGCTCCACCGAGAAGCAGATCCTCAACATGCTCGAGGACAACGACCCGGCCCTGGCCGAGAGCATCCGCAACCAGATGTTCGTCTTCGACGACATCGTCAGCCTGGACGACCGCTCCTTGCAGACCATCCTGCGCTACGTGGTGCCCAAGGACCTGGCCGTGGCCCTCAAGACCGGCGGGGAGGAGATCCGCCAGCGGTTCGTACGCAACATGTCCGAGCGGGCCGCCGCCGATCTGCTCGAGGAGATCGAGATGCTCGGGCCCACCCGGGTCTCCCAGGTGGAGGCGGCCCAGAGCGCCATAGTCAAGATCGTCCGCGACCTCGAATCGGCCGGCGACATCGTCCTGGCAAGGGGAGACGATGAATTTATCTAACGCCCACCGCCGCCGTATCCTGCGCAGCGGCGACGGGATGGACGCGGCGGCGGCGTCCCTGCTGGTCGACGTGCCCGGCGCCGGCGACCCCGGCCACGACGGCGCCGGTGGCCTCAACCAGATGATCGACCAGGCCCGCCGGGAGGGATACGACGAGGGCTACCGCGCCGCGGTGGAGGAGACGGCCGCGGCCGAGGCTGCCGGTCGGGCCGCCCAGCTGCGCCGGGTGGCCGACGCCATCGTCGACGCCACCGCCCAGATCCGCGAGACCCGCCACGAGGCCGTGACCGTGGCCGCCGGGGAGGCGGCCCAGCTGGCCTACGAGATCGCCGAGGCGTTCCTCCAGCGGGAGCTGGCCGTGGGCCGCCCGGTGATCGACGCCGTCGTGCGGGCCCTGGCCCTGGTACCCGACGAGGAGGACCTGACCGTCCGGGTGAACCCCTCCGACCCCGTCACCCCCGAGGAGATCTCCGGGCTCCTGACCGACACCACGGTCAAGGTGGTCGCCGATCCCCGGGTGGAGGCCGGCGGCTGCGTGGTCCAGGCCGGCCCCTGCCGGATCGACGCCCAGCTGGGCACCGCCCTGGAGCGGGTCCGCCGGGTGCTGGCCGAGGCCTATCCCGAGTCGGCGCCGGATCTGGCCGTGGTGGAGGAGGTGGCGTGACCATCCTGCCCGTCCCCCTGCAGGAGCGGGTGCTGCGGACGGCCGCCCCGCACCGCAGCGGGCATGTCACCCGCCTGGTCGGGCTGCGCATCGAGGTCGACGGCGTGCCCGCCGCCGTCGGTGACGCGCTCAGGATCTTCCGGGCCGGCGGTGTGCTCGACGCCGAGGTGGTGGCCGTGGAGGGTTCCACCCTGGCGTGCATGCCCCTCGGCGACCTCACCGGCGTCCGCTACGGCGACCGGGTCGAGGCGGTCGGCGGCCCCCTCCCGGTGATGGTCGGTCCCGGGCTGCTCGGCCGGGTGGTGGACGGTCTCGGCCGGCCCATCGACGGCCTGCCCGTCACCGGCGACTGGGAGAGCGTGGGCATCGACGGTGCCGCCCCCCACCCGCTCCGGAGGGAGCTGGTCGACCGCCAGCTGGCGCTCGGGGTCAAGGCCCTCGACACCATGATCCCCTGCGGTCGGGGGCAGCGGCTGGGGATCTTCGCCGGCTCCGGCGTGGGCAAGTCCAGCCTCATGTCCATGATCGCCCGGGGCACCGACGCGTCGGTGTCGGTGCTGGCGCTGGTCGGCGAGCGGGGCCGGGAGGTCAACGAGTTCATCCAGCACGACCTCGGTCCCGAGGGCCTGGCCCGTTCTGTCGTGGTCGTTGCCACATCAGACGAGCCGGCCATGGTCCGCATCCGGGCCGCGTTCACCGCCACCCGCATCGCCGAGTGGTTCCGTGACCAGGGCCACGACGTGGTCCTCATGATGGACTCGCTGACCCGCTTCGCCATGGCCCAGCGGGAGGTGGGGCTGTCGGCGGGGGAGCCGCCGGCCACCCGCGGCTACCCGCCCTCGGTCTTCTCCGTGCTGCCCAAGCTGCTGGAGCGG
>JAKAXG010000287.1 GCA_021827225.1 Actinomycetes bacterium
GGTGGCACCGATGCCCAGGACTGGGCTCAGATGATGGTGCGCATGTACCAGCGCTGGGCCGACAGGCGGGGTTTCGACTTCGAGATCGAGGAGGTCAGCGAGGGCCAGGAGGCGGGCATCCTCTCGGCCAGCTTCATCGTCCGGGGCCGCTACGCCAACGGCCTGCTCGCCTCGGAGCGCGGGGTGCACCGCCTGGTGCGGATCTCCCCCTTCGACGCCCAGGCCCGACGCCAGACGAGCTTCGCGCTGATGAGCGTGGTCCCTTTTTTCGAGGATCTCTCTGACGAGGTGCAGATCGACGAGAAGGACCTGCGCATCGACACCTACCGGTCGTCCGGGGCCGGCGGCCAGCACGTCAACGTCACGGACTCCGCGGTGCGCATCACCCACCTGCCCACCGGGACCGTCGTGGCGGTACAGAACGAGCGGTCCCAGCACCAGAACAAGGCCAAGGCCATGCAGATCCTGGCCTCCAAACTGGCCGAGCTGCAGCGCCAGGAGCGCCAGGCGGAACTCGACGAGCTGGCCGGCAAGAAGCCGCTCGTGGGGTGGGGTTCACAGGTCCGCAACTACGTGCTGGCCCCGTTCCAGCTGGTCAAGGACACCCGCACCGACTACGAGACCGGCAACGTGCAGGGAGTCCTGGACGGGGACCTCGACCAGTTCATGGAGGCCTACCTGCGCTGGCGGCGGGCCGGCGCCAACGCCGCGGAGGGCGACGGTTAGCCCTCAAGCCATGAACCGTGAAGGTCGACCTTACCTACTAAGATCAACGTCCGGTCGTTTCGGGGGTCGCGCTGGTCGTAGACCTCTCCGTGTTCGCCATTACCCCCCGGCCCGGCTCTCAATCCCATGATCAAGCTCGACAACGTCACCAAGTCCTACAAGGGATCGACGGTCGCCCTGCGTGACGTCAACGTGGATGTCCAGAAAGGCGAGTTCGTCTTCCTCGTCGGCCCGTCGGGTTCCGGGAAGTCGACGTTCCTGCGGCTGATCACCAAGGAGGAGCAGGCCGACGCCGGCCAGGTGTGGGTGGCCGGCAAGGAGGTCGGCTCCCTGTCGTCCTGGAAGGTTCCGTACCTGCGCCGGAACATCGGCTGCGTTTTCCAGGATTTCCGGCTGCTGCCCACCAAGACCGTCTACGAGAACGTGGCGTTCGCCCTCGAGGTGATCGGCCGCCCGCGCAACGTCGTGCGCTCACAGGTGCCGCAGATCCTCGATCTGGTCGGCCTCGGCAAGAAGCTTTCCAACCTGCCCCACGAGCTCTCCGGTGGCGAGCAGCAGCGGGTGGCCATCGCCCGGGCGTTCGTCAACCGGCCCCTGATCCTGCTGGCCGACGAGCCCACCGGCAACCTGGACCCGGCCACCACGGCCGGCATCATGCGGCTCCTGGACCGGATCAACCGGACCGGCACCACCGTCCTCATGGCCACCCATGACAACGCCATCGTCGACTCCATGCGCCGGCGGGTCATCGAGCTGGACCGGGGGACGGTCATCCGCGACCAGGCCCGGGGCGTGTACGGGATGGGGGCCTGAGCGGTGCCCATCTCCACCAGCTACGTGGTCCGGGAGACCGGCGGCAACCTGCGCCGCAACCTGCTCATGACGCTGGCCGCCATTGTCACCATGGCCGTGTCTTTGACCGCCCTCGGCGCGGTTCTGGTGATGCGCCAGGCCATCAACAAGGCGTCGGTCCAGTGGCGGGGCGGCGTCGAGATGGCCATCTTCCTTCAGCCTTCGGTCTCCGGTAACGAGACCGCGGCCATCAGCCATGAGCTGTCCACCACCCCGGGGGTCAAGACCTTCCACTTCGTGAACAAGCCCGAGGCCTACCAGGAGTTCAAGGACATCTTCGGCGGCAACAACAACATCGTCAGCGTCCTGACCGTCAAGGACATGCCGCCGTCGTTCCGGGTGGTGCCCACGAAGGCCCAGGACATAGCCCAGCTGGGCCGGCAGTTCCAGGGCCAGCCCGGCGTGTTGAAGGTCTCCTACGCCCAGCAGGAGATCGCCAACCTGCTCAACCAGTTCAAGCGATGGCGCACGCTAGGCATAGCCCTGGCGGTGGGCGTCCTGGTGGGGGCGGTGGCGCTCATCGTCAACACCATCCAGCTGGCCATCTTCGCCCGCCGGCGGGAGGTGGCGGTCATGAAGCTGGTGGGCGCCACCAACTGGTTCATCCGGGTGCCGTTCATGCTGGAGGGGTTCCTCCACGGCATGATCGGGGCCGTCATAGGCTTCGGGCTGACCTACAGCCTGCGCAACTGGATCGCCTCTTTCCTGCCGGACCAGACCATCCTCGGAACCAACCAGCTGTTCGTCACCTCGCAGGAGGCGATCTTCACCGGGCTGGTGCTCCTCGTGGTCGGCGCCGCTGTCGGGGTCCTCGGTTCGGCTTTCGCCGTCCGGCGTTACCTGGCGGTCTAGCCCGTCCCCGGGCTAGACCGGCTCCGACACCTCCCGCAGCGCGTCGGCCACCGCGTCGGGCCGGTCATGGGGGAGCAGGTGCCCGGCGCCTCCCAGCACGTGGAGGGCGGAGCGGGGAATGGCCCGGTGGAGCCGCTCCGAGGCATCCGGGTCGACGATGTGATCGGCGTCGCCGTGGAGGATGACCGTCGGCACGGCCACCGCCTCCAGCCCGCCGGACAGCCCGTCCAGCTCGTCCACCAGCGCCCGCTGCTCGGCCACGAAGGACCGCCACACAGGTGACCGGTTGCGGGTGAGCCGGGCCAGGGCCATCACCCCGTCCCGGGCCCGGTCGGGCAGCCGCCGGTCGATCAGGTCCTGCACCCGCCGGCTTCCGAGCACCAGGCCCACCCCGCCGATGGCCGTGCCGGCGATGAGCTCGCCGACGACGGGAGCGGCCAGGAGCCGGTCTTCCCACCCCAGGTCCTCACCGGGGGCCACGGAGGAGACCAGCACCAGCCCCGAAACCCGCTCCGGGTACCCGGTGGCCAGGGCCAGGGCCACACCGCCGGCCCAGCTGTGGCCCACCATGACCGCCCGATCCACGCCCAGCCGGTCCAGGAGGGCGACGACGGCGGCGGCGTTGCCGGCGAAGCCGGTGGCCGGTCCCCCGGTTGCCCCGTAGCCGGGGCGGTCGGGCACCACCACGGTGAAGTCCCCCTCGATCAGTGGCACCACCCACTCCCAGTCCAGACCGGTGCCGGGCTGGCCGTGGAGCAGCACCGCCACCGTGGCGGCCTCCCCCCGGACGGCGGCATGCAGGGGTCGCGCCTGGTCGGGCGGGGCCACCCGGGCGGTCCAGCCGCGGAACGGGCGTGGGAGCGGGTCAGCCAATCCCGAACCAGCCGAGCATCGTCTGGACGACGAGAGCGGCGGCCATGGCGGCCACGCCGACTACGGCGATGGTGGCCACCACCCGGAACACCGGCCCGTTGGCGGCGTCGCCGAGCAGCCGGCGCCGGTTGGCCAGTATGAGGATGAACACCAGGATCACCGGGGTGATGAGCCCGTTCAGGGTCTGGGTGTTGAGCAGCAGGTTCACCAGGTTCCCGGGCAGCAGGGCCACCAGGGCTCCGATGAGGATCTGGGCGCTGAACAGCGAGAGGAAGAGCGGGGCGTCGGCGAACGACCGGGATACCGACCTCTCGACCCCGAGCGCCTCCGAGACGGCGTAGGCGGTGGAGAGGGGCACGACCGCCCCGGCCAGCATGGAGGCTCCGAGCAGCCCCAGGCCGAAGAGGGTCACCGAAAGGGACCCGGCCACCGGCTGCAGGGCCTGGGCGGCATCGTGGGCCGATCCGAGGGGCATGCCGAAGCGACCCAGGGCGGCGCCGGTGGCGATGATGATGAAGCAGCTGATGACGTCACCGAAGATCGCCCCCGAGACGGTGTCGATGCGCTCCAACCGGTACTCGTCGGGGCCGATGCCCTTGTCGGCCACGGCGGCCGCCACGTACAGCTGCATGTAGGGGGTGATGGTGGTGCCGATCAGCGCCACGCCCAGCAGGATGAACGGCTTGGACGACAGCAGGTGTGGGACGAGCAGGTTCGATCCGACCGCCCCCCAGTTCGGGTGCCCGAGTATGGCGGCGATCGGGTAGGCGAAGAACACCAGCGACAGGACCAGGAACAGCCGCTCGGCGTAGCGGTAGGAGCCGAACATCACCAGGGCCCAGATCCCGACCGCGGCCACCGGCACCGATATGTACTTGCTCACCCCCAGAAGTTCCATGGCGGCGCCGATGCCGGCGAACTCCGACACCACCAGGCCCACGTTGGCCACCACCAGGAAGAACAGGGCGAACGAGGCCAGCCTCAGGCTGAACTCCTCCCGGATGAGTGCGGCCAGGCCCTTGCCGGTGAAGGCCCCGAGCCGGGCGCACATCTCCTGCACCACCACCAGACCGATGGTCACGAGCAGCATGAAGAACAGCGTCCGGTAGCCGAACTGGGCGCCGGCGGAGGCGTAGGTGATGATGCCGCCGGCGTCGTTGCCGGCGTTGGCGGCGATGATCCCGGGGCCGGCGATGGCGAGGAAGGTGAACCACCGCCTCCGGCGCCGCCCTGAGGCGATGTCGCCGGTCGAGGCCGGAGGGCCGCCGCGGGGGGCCACCTCGGTGGTCTCCAACGTCACGACAGCAGCCTCGGGAAGTGGTGGCGGCCCCGTTCCGGGAGCAGGGCGTCGATCAGGTCGTCGGCCATGATGCGCCCGACGGGGCGGTTGTCGCCGTCGACGACCACCACCGAGGAGTGGCGGGTGTCGACCAGTCGCTGGGCCACCTCGGTGATGCCGGCGTCGGAGGGGACCGAAACCGGGTCCCCCTCGCCGAGCAGGTCCCCGATGGCGCTGTCGTTGGTGGCGATGGCCAGGCCGTACAGGGGCAGGTCGCCCACCAGGCGGCCCTCCTCGTCCACCACGGCGATGCCGTCGACGTCACCGGAGTGCTCCTGCTCCTTGCGCAGGCGCCGGCGGATGGAACGGACGGTCTCGTCGGGGGTGGCCACTACCAGGGTGGTGGTCATGAAGCCGCCGGCCCGGTCCTCCTCGTAGCCGAGAAGCCCCGTCAGCTGCTCCGCCTGGTCGGGATCCATGTGCTCGAGCAGTTCCTCGCGCTCGACGTCCTCCAGGTCGCGCAGCGCGTCGACCGCTTCGTCGGGCTCCATCCGGGCGACCAGGGCGGCGGCCTCCTCGGGGGGGGTCTCGCGCAGCAGGGCCCCCAGCTCGTCAGGGTCCATCTCCTCCAGGGCGTCGGCCGCCTTCTCCGGTTCCAGGCTGGCCAGCAGCTCCTGGCGGGCGTCGCGGCCCAGGTCCTCGAGCAGGTCGGCGAGCTCCCCCGGGCGCAGCCGGCGCAGCTCGTCGTGGGACGCCCGCAGCCGCACGTTGGGCACCTCGTTGCCGAAGGGGCGGATGGTCGCCCAGTCGATGACCTTCTCCGGGGTGGGGACGCCCCGCCACCGCTTCGGGCCGAGCCGGCGGAGCAGCGTCTGGGCGCTCGTGTCGACGCCCACCAGGCGCAGGACCGGTGCTCCGGCCCCCGGGATGGGAGCAACGTAAAGGTCGGCCGGCCGGATCACCTGCACACCGTCGACGTCGACCAGCTGGTGGTCCAGGACGTCCCGACCGAGGAGCACCTCCCCCTCGCGCCGGGCGAAGTCCAGCAGGCTGAGCCGGGCCGACCCCAGGAGGGTGACCCCGCTGCGGCTCACCGACGCCACCTGGGCCATGGGCGCGAACGATCTCCGGCCGCCGATCTTCAGCACCAGCCCGGTGAGTGCCGGGTAGGCCTCCTGCCCGTCCCACCGGGCGACCACGTCCAGCACCCTGCCCACCGGGTCCCCGGCCTGGTTCACCACCGGGCTGCCGACCAGGCCGGCAACCGAGATCAGGCTGTCGCGGATGGACCGCACGGCCAGCAGGCGCTTCTGGCGGTGGCGCCGGGCGGTGCGGAGCGGGCGGGTCGGGTTGGCGATTAGGCGGGGGCGCTGCAGCATGGCCGACCTCGACAGGGGGCCCAGAAGGGGTGACGGTGTGAAGCTGCTCGGGCGGTGAGCCAGGTCAAGGTACCAGCCGCGGCGACCTGGTCCGAACCGAAAAGACGCAGGTGGCCGGGCCCTCCCCGCCCTGACG
>JAKAXG010000288.1 GCA_021827225.1 Actinomycetes bacterium
GAGGTTGGAGGTGGAACCCAGGCCGCCGATATAGGCGGCCCGAGCGGCGGCCACCGCAGAATCGGGGTCGGTGCGCCGGCTTCCCATCTCGATGACCGGCCGGTCGCCGGCGGCGGCCGAGATCAGCGAGGCGGCGGCCGCCACCGCCGAGTCGTGGTTCAGAATGGACAGCACGACCGTCTCCAGAAGGACAGCCTGCGCGAAGGTGCCGTTCACGGTGACAACAGGTGAGCCGCCGGTATAGAGTTCGCCCTCGCGGTAGGCGTCGATGTCGCCGGTGAACCGGTAGGCGGCCAGCCATTCGAGGGCCCGGTCCGAGACGATGCGGCGGGACGCCAGCCATTCCAGCTCGCCCGCTCCGAAGCGGAAGTCGCAGAGCGCGTCGAGCACCCGTCCGAGACCGGCGAAGACCCCGTAGCGGCGGCCCGGGGGCAGGGACCGGGTGAACACCTCGAACGCGACCGGACGCTCGGCCGTCCCCGAGGCCAGGGCGGCGTCGAGCATGGTGAGCTCGTAGTGGTCGGTCAGCAGCGCGGTCGACGCCATCGTCACACCCTCCGGAGCAGCCGCCGGGCCCGGCTCATCTTGTCCTCCACCGCCGCCGCGGCGAAGCGGTCGCGGCGCAGTTCCTCGCACTCCGAGTCGTCGAGCGGCTCCAGGTTCCCGACCGCCCATGACAGGAGCCGGTCGGCTAGAGCCGGGTTGCGGGCCAGGACCGGACCGTGCAGGTAGGTGCCCAACACCCTCCCGGACCAGACCCCGTCGGTGCCGGACCCGTCGTCGTTGCCCCGACCGTAGCGGACCCGGCCCAGCGGGCTGGCACCCGGCCCGAGGGTCGTGACCCCGCCGTGGTTCTCGTAGCCGGTGAGGGCGGGAAGCCCGAGAGCGCCGACCGGGTCGACGACCATCTCCCCCACGGCCCTGGATCTGCTGCCCCTCCGGGTGGTGCAGTCCAGCAGGCCCAGCCCGACCGCCTGCCGCCCGTCGGGGCCGACGAAGGAGCGGCCCAGGATCTGCACGCCGGCGCACACCGCCAGCACCACCGCCCCCGAGTCGACCGCCCGGCGCAGCGGCCCGGAGTCCTGCCCGGCTCCCAGTTGGCGGGCAGCCTGAGCCTGTGGCAGGTCCTCGCCTCCTCCCACCACGTAGATCTGGCAGCTGCCCGGCACCGGCTCACCGGAGCGCACCGTCAGCACCTCGGCGTCGATGCCCCGCCACCGGAGGCGCTGAGCCAGTATCACGGCGTTTCCCGAGTCGCCGTAGGTGCCGAGGAGGTCAGGAAAAAGGAGGGCCACCGTCACCTTGGAACCGCCGGTCATGACAGGCGGGCCCGCAGCTGCTGGAAGGACGTGTAGTTGGCCACGACGTCAACGTCGGGCGCCCCGCTGGCCGCCAGGGCCCGGATCAGGTCCGGCTCGTGGAGATGCTCCACCTCGGCGTAGCGGAGCCGCACCGCCAGGTCGCGGCTGCGCTCGCCGGTTGCCACCACCAGCCGGCCCCGCAGCTTCTCGAACGGGACGTCCCACAGCCACGACGGGTCCCGCCCGTCGGCGATGCGGGCGTTGATGGCGACCACCACCGGTCGCGGGGGCGGGGCCAGGAAGTCGAACACCTCCAGCCAACCGGCCGGGTTCTTGGCCAGCAGCAGCCGGGCCCGCACCGCTCCGGAGCGGACCACGGCGTAGCGGCCCACCACCTCCGACAGGCCGTTGACGGCGGCCAGCGCCCGGTCCCGTTCCACCCCGAACACGGTGGCCACGACCAGCGCCATCGTCGCGTTGGCCTGGTTGGCCCGGCCCGGCAGCTTCAGGTCCAGATCCATCCCGGAGCCGTCCTTCCACTCGATGCGCCCGGGCCGCAGCCGGACATCGAGGGACGGTCGGCTCAGCTCGCAGTCCCGGCACGCCCACCCGGACCCGGAGGCGTCGGCGAAGTCGATGCGACCGCCGCACCGGGGGCAGCCTCCGGCGTCCTCGGTCCACGGCTGACCGGCTCCCACCCAGCGGACGTCGGCCGCCGTGCCGGCGCCCCACACCACCAGCGGATCGTCGGCGTTGGCCACCACCGTGACCCCGGGGCGGTCCACGAAGATACGGCGCCAGGCCGACGCCAGCGTCCGGACCTCATTGTTGCGGTCGAGCTGGTCGCGGCTCAGGTTGAGCAGCGCCACCGCCCGGGGGGCGGTGGCGGCGACGACCTGGCCCAGCCACGCCTCGTCGACCTCCAGGGCGGCCGGGGCTCCCCGGGGTCCGGCCGCCAGGGCAGACGCCAGGCCCTGAGGCAGGTTGGCTCCCTGGAGGTTGGTCACCACCGGGCCGGCGGTGGCCAAGGCGGCAGCCAGGAGGCTGGTCGTGGTGGTCTTGCCGTTGGTGCCCGACACGAGCGCCACGTCGTGTCCGGCCGCCAGGCGATCCAGGGCTCGGGGGTCGACGGCCAGGATGGCCCGGCCTCCGATCACCGACCCGCTGCCCCGCCCCAACCGGCGGGAGACGGCGGACACCGCCGCCCCCAGCCCGGCCGCCAACCGGGTACGGGAGGGCAGGGCGTCGGTGGGTCCGGGATACGACGATCGGGGGGGTGTCTGGGTCGGGGACACGATCGTTCCGAGGGTAGCGGCCCGGCGCGGCAGGCTACGTTTGGCCCATGAAGGCCATAACCGGCTCCGACCGCCGCCCCACCGATTCAGTAGCCCTCCTGCTCCGGCTCGCCATCGGCCCGATGCTCTTCGCGCACGGCTACAACAAGGTCTTCGGCAAGGGCGGCCTGAACGGGACGACCGGGTGGTTCGACGCCCTCGGCCTCAAGCCGGCCTTCGTGCACGCCCGGATGGCGGCCGCCACGGAGCTCGGCGCCGGCACGCTGATCACCCTGGGGGCGGCCAACCCCGTACCGGCGGCCGCCTGCATCGGGCTCATGACCACCGCGGCCCGGACCGACCACCGGGGCAAGGGCTTCTTCGTCTTCAAGGGGGGCTGGGAGTACACCGGCGTGGTGGCAGCCGTCTCTGCCGCCATGGCCGCTTTGGGGCCGGGTAGGTTCTCCCTCGACGCCGCCCGGGGCAGGTCGCGCAGCGGCCTGCGGTGGGGCCTGCTGGCCGCCGCCGTAGGGGTGGGATCCTCGACCGCCCTGCTGGCCGCCAGCTACCGACCCGGCGCCGAGCCGGAGGAAGAAGGGGTCAGCTAGACCGTGGCCGCTGCGGCTCCCCGGGAGAGCGTCGAGGCGGCCGGCCGGACGGTGGATGTCACCAGCCCCGACAAGGTGCTCTTCCCGGAGCGGGGAGAGACCAAGCGGGACCTGGTGGGCTACTACCTGGCCGTGGAGGAGCCGATCATGGCGGCCATGGGCGGCCGACCGGTGCTGATGCAGAGGTTCCCCAACGGCGCCACGGGGTCGTCCTTTTTCCAGAAGAGAGTGCCCGAGCAGAGGCCGGAGTGGCTCGAGACGACCATAGTCTCCACCCCCAACGGCACCCCCTCCCGGGCGCTGGTGGCCGCCGACATCGCCCATGTCGTGTGGGCGGTCAACCTGGCCTGCCTGGGGTTCCACGTGTGGCCGGTCCGGGCCGCCGACCCCGAGCACGCCGACGAGCTGCGCATCGACCTCGACCCCTCCCCCGGGGTGACCTTCGACATGGTCCGGGAGGCGGCCCACGAGGTTCGCCACCTCCTGGGCGAGCTGGGCTGCACCGGGATGGCGAAGACCACCGGCAGCCGGGGGCTGCACGTGTACGTGCGGCTGCTCCCCCGGTGGAGCTCCATCGACGTCCGGGCGGCCGCCGTGGCCGTGGCCCGGGAGCTGGAGCGCCGCCGCCCGGATCTGGTCACGGCGGCGTGGTGGAAGGAGGAGAGGGGCCGGCGGGTGTTCGTCGACTTCAACCAGAACGCCCCCCACAAGACGGTGTTCGGGGCCTGGTCCGTACGGGCCCGACCGGGGGCGCAGGTGTCCACCCCGTTCAGCTGGGAGGAGCTCGACTCGATCGCCCCCGACTCGCTCACCATGGCGACCGTCCCGGCCCGCCTGCGCGCCGGCGGCGACCCGTGGGCCGGCGTGCCGGCGGGGTCGCTCGAGCCGGTGCTGGAACTGGCCCGTCGCGACCGTGAAGCCGGCCTGGCCGACGCCCCGTGGCCTCCCGTCTATCCCAAGATGCCCGGGGAGCCGCCCCGGGTGGCACCCAGCCGGGCCCGGAAGGACCGCGCCGGCGGGGCTTGAGCCCCCGCCCTTCTCCTGAGGGCCCGGTCCAGGTACCACGGCCTGAGGCGGACCCGCACCGGCGGCAGGTGACCGTAGATGAGCACCCCCTCGCCCGGCGGGGTGCGGCGCAGCTCGTCGGTGGGTGCCAGCCGGCGCAGGACCGTCGAGCTGGAACGGGTGCGCCGCCCGTCGGACAGGTCCTCGGTGGTGCTCTCCTCCCGGATGGCCTGCTCGCCGGCCAGGCCGGAGATCAGGTCGAGGGTGCCCAGGTCGGAGACACCCGAGAGGAGGATCTTGGCCCGGTGGTTGTTGGCGATGGTGCGGGCCCGCTCCGGGTCGTAGCGGCCGGCCAGCTGGGCCAGGTCCTGGCACACCGTCACCAGCTGGATGCCGAGGCCGGCGCCGGTGGAGGCCAGGGTGTCGAGGTCCCGGATGGGCGCGATGTTGGCCGCCTCGTCGAGCACCACCAGCAGCGGCGGGTCGAGCGGCCGGCCGCCGGCGGACACGGAGCGGACCGCCTCGGCCACCACCGCCGAGACCAGCGAGGCGAACAGCCCCTGCACCCGGTGCTGCTCGTGGCTGGGGCCGCAGAGGTAGAGGGTGCCCTCCTCCCGCAGCAGGGCGGCCAGGTCGATGTCGCAGCCGGAGGTGGACGCCGCCACCACCGGATCCTCGAAGGGGGCCAGCACCGTCTCCAACGTGGTGGCCACCGAGCTGCGGATGCGCTCGTCCCGCTCGGCGCAGGCGGTGAGGGCCAGGGCGGCGTCGGTCTCGGCCGCCAGCTCGAGCAGCCGGACCGGCTCGTCGAACTGGCCGGCGTTGGTCCATCTCACCGCCTCCGCCACCCCCATACCGGACCGTTCCGCGGCCAGCAGCAGGGGGGCGAGCTGCTTGGCCGCCATCGAATACCAGAAGGCGGCGTCGGCCATGCCCTTGCGCCCCGGAGCCGACTCCACCAGCCATCCGGCCATCCGCTGGGCATCCGACCATGAGCGGCACGCCGACAGCGGCGACCACCGGGCCAGCGGGCCCAGTCCGGAGCCCTGGGTGGGATCGAACACGGCGCACGGGCCGAGGCCCGATCTCCACGCCAGGGTGTGGCAGGCCAGGTCGTCCTTGACGGAGGTGGCGACCACCGGTCCCCGCCATTCCAGCAGCGCCGGTATGGCCAGCCCGCTGGTCTTGCCGGACTGGGTGGGACCGAGGACCAGCAGCGAGTGCCGGGTTTCGGTGGCCACGAGCCGGCGCCGACCGGCCGCCCGACGGGGCGCCGCCCGGCGCGTCGCCACCCGGCCCACCACCAGCCGGCCGGCCCGGCCGGCCCTCCGGACCAGGAGGGGACGCAGGTCCGCGGTCCGGGCCCAACCCCCGCCCCGGCCCCGGGCCCCACCCCGGCCCGAGCCGCCCGGCCCGTCCCCGGGCCGGGCCGGGAACAGCCGGCGGGCGGCCAGGCCGGCCGCCGCCAGGGCGGCCGGAGCGGCCGCGCCCCACGCGTAGAACAGCAGCGGCGCCGCCCGCCGCCACCCGTTCCCGGGAGGCCAGGCCCGGCCCGGGTCGCCGGGAACGCCGGGGAGCCGGCGGATCACCCCGAACAGCCCGGCCAGGCCCAGGTGCGGCCACCGCCCGGTCACCGACCAGGCGGCCAGCTGACCGGTCAGCCACAGCCAGGCGGCCAGCCCGCACAGCAACCCGGCCACGGCGGCGATGACCGGGTCGGCGCCGGTGGCGGGGGCCGCCGGCCGTCTCACCCGGCACCCGCCGGGGAGGTCGGGAACCCGCCGGTCATGGCGGCGTCGGTGTCCACCAGGCGCCGCTCGCCGTCCGACAGGACGTGCTGGACGAGGAAGGAGCAGCCACCGACCCTCCACAGGGCCACCCCCCGGGGCAGGCGGGAGACCAGGTC
>JAKAXG010000289.1 GCA_021827225.1 Actinomycetes bacterium
CGGCGTCCCAGCCGATGGGGTCGTGGGCTTCGGATCCCCGGCGCCCGGCCACGTCGGTGGCGTCGCCGATCTCCACCCCCTTGACCGCCTGGATGGACAGCAGTGCCTGGCCCAGCAGGCCGTCCAGCTTGCGGTCCCAGTGGACGTGGCTGCCGAGGCCGACGGGGACCCCGTAGGCGATGACCTCGACGATCCCCCCGAGGGAATCGCCGACCTTGGCCGCCGCCTTGATCTCGGCGATCATGGCCTCCTCGGCCTCCGGGTCGAAGCAGCGGACCTGCGATTCGTCCACCTTCGCCAGGTCGGCCACGCCCGGGCGCTTCGCCGACTTCGACGCTACCGGGCCCATCTGCACCACGTGGCTGACGATGCCGATGCCCATCTCCGCCAGCAGCAGCTTGGCCAGCGCGCCGGCGGCCACCCGGGCCGCGGTCTCGCGGGCGGAGGCCCGCTCCAGCACGTCGCGGGCGTCGGTGAAGCCGTACTTCTGCATGCCCGGCAGGTCGGCGTGGCCGGGCCGGGGCTGGTGGAGGGGCTTCTCCGTCTCCCCCGGGGCGGGGGACATCTCCTGCTCCCACTTGGGCCATTCGGTGTTGGCGATCTCGATGGCCACCGGCGAGCCGAGCGTCCGGCCGTGGCGCACGCCGCCGAGGAGGGTGAGCTCGTCCACCTCGAAGCGCATCCGGGGCCCCCGGCCGTAGCCGAGCCGGCGCCGGGCCAGCTCCGACTGGATCTGCCCGGCGGTGACGTCCAGGCCGGCGGGCAGGCCTTCGACGATCACGACCAGGCCCTTGCCGTGGGACTCGCCGGCGGTTAGGAAGCGCAGCACGCCTAGATGGTAACGGTCCGGGCCGGCGGACCACTAAGGGAGCGGCGGTCCCTGAGGGGTCTCAGGGGATGGTGACGCTCGACGGGTTGATCTGCTGGTAGTCCGACACCTGCCAGGAGCCGTAGTAGCTGCTGAGGGAGTTGTCGTAGTAGAGCCCCAGGTTCGGCCCGCCGTGGCAGGTGTAGGTGTTGATGACCGCGGCGCCGAAGAAGTAGCTCTTGCACCCGTTGGTGGTGATGGAGGCCTCCGGGGCGTCCAGGATGCCGCCGTAGACGAAGCCGTGCGTGCCGTTCACGGTCAGCTGGCCGATGCTGTTGGTGTAGAGCTGGAACAGCTTGGCATCGGGCAGGGTGTCGGTGCTGGTCGGTCCCCCGCCGCTCATGTCGGCATAGGTGATCGAGGTGTTGATCTGCGAGTCGGTGGCGATCTGGGCGAAGGCGGTGGACGAGGTGTTGGCCGCCCCGCTGCCGCCCAGGATCACGTAGATCTTCACCGGGTTCGTGGCGCTGGCCGAGGGATCCACACTGAGTGTCCCGCTGATCTGTATCGGCTGGGTGCACAGATAGGTCCCCGGGTCTATGGTCCCGTAGCCGTAGCCGGTGCCGAACTGGCCGTCGTTCGGGCAGGTGTAGGTCGTGTCGCCGGGCGGGATGGGGGCGGTGGGATCGGCCACGTTGTAGATGGTGTTCTGGCTCTGGGCCGTGCCGCAGCTGTCACTCCCGCCGCCGGATCCGGTGTTGTAGTAGATGCCGACCACGCTGGCAGGTGAAGGGCCGGAGCACGAGACGGTGCCGTTGCTGCCTATGTACAGGCAAGGCTGGTCGGTGGCACTGGTCGGGCAGTGGGTGGGGTTGCCATCGCCCACGGGTCCCGGGGTGAAGGTCCCGAAGTTGCCGGTGGTGTTGCCGGTGAAGCTGAGGGACTTCTTTCCGAACAGCGCGAAGGGGAACATCGGGGTGCGGGTCAGGGTCTCCTGCACCGCCCCCTTCATCCCCGTCTGGGCGTTGCCGATGGCCTGGACACTCCACTCCTCGCCGGCCAGCGGGCCGGAGGACACCAGCCTGGCCACGTAGCTGACCCCGGTCAGCTGCGGCGTGCTGGGGGACGGCTGTACGTTGCAGGTGGAGGGGGCGAGAGCGTCGAGGCAGATCATGCCGTCTCCGGTGTTGCCCTGGTCCAGCTGGAACAGGGCGTCGGACAGGCCGGCGTTGGCTCCCGACACTCCGGCGAAGGCGTCCTGGCGGGCCATGATGATCTGCTCGTTGCCGATCACCCGGACGAAGATCAGGCTGCTCAGCAGGACCAGCACCATGATGACGCTGAGCGCCACGATCAGGCTGCCCCGCTCGTCGCGCCGGTGCAGGACGGCGATCCGGGCCCGCAGGGCCGCCCTGGCGCTGCGCCCCCTCATGCCGCCGACCCGCACTGGCCGTTCCCCGGGGCGGAGAGGATCTGTTCCTGGTCGGTTATGGCCACTGTGTCGCTCTCCTGGAAGCTGCTGACGCCCGGAACCGGTGAAGGGCTGATAACCAGGTCCACCCCTATGGAGGTGGTGCAGTTCTGCAGTGTCTGGTCCGCTCCCGACACCGTCGGGTCCATGGACACGCCCTGGAGGTTGTAGTAGGTGAAGACCGGGACGCTGGCCGGGTTCGCCACATCGGAGAGGACCACGTCCGTGCCGGCGACGGACAGGCCGCTGGTCAGCGTCACCCGGCTGAGGGTGCCCACCCCGGAGGCGCCCGGCTGGTACACCCACTCGACCGGCGTGGTCCCGGTCCCCGACGGCTGGTTCTCGTTGAGGATCACAGACTCGGCGGCGTTGGTGGTGGAGGTCAGGAACTGGATGGAGTGGGCCGAGCGGATGTCTCGGGCCATCAGCGCGAGCGTGGTGCTGGCCGACTGCTCCTCGGTGATCATGGCGTCGTTGCGCACCGCCGTCCCCTGGAGGGAGATCAGGGCGGATCCGGCGATGATGAGCACGATGGCCATCACCGCCATCGTCACCATGAGCTCGATGAGCGTGAAGCCGGCCTCCGGGTGGCCGCCGGCCGGCGCCGGCGGCCGGCGGCGGGCGGGGCTCACGAGCACGTCCCCGTCGTCGGGTTCTCCTGGCAGGGCGTCACGTTGGCCTGGGCCGTGGTGGCCGTGCCGTTCTCGTACACCACGAACCCGTACGTCGTCGCCGACCAGGTGCTCTGCGAGGCGCTTCCGACGAAGCTGCCGTTGACGTAGGCCAGGGTGACGGTGGTGAGGGGGCTCTGCGGCTGGCCGCTCGAGCCGTTGATCCCGTACTCCACCGTCAGGTCGCTGCAATTCGAGGTGGCCTGCACGGCGACCGCCAGCGAGGTGAAGTTCACCGGGTTGCCGCTGCTGTCTATCATCGGGGAACTGGGCGTGACGTTGATGCTGTTGACGGTGCAGGCGCTGCTGGTTACCGCGGTGGTGGCCGCCGAGACCGCGTTGGAGGGCGCTGACGCCTGCGTCCCTGACACCGCCACCACGTCGAAGTAGTAGGTGACGCCCGGCGTCAGGGCGGTCACCAGGTAATCCAGGCCACCGCTGCCGTCGGAGGTGCCGTTGATGTCCGGTGAGGCCGAAGGGGTGGCCGGCCGGGTCGATCCGGTCCACCACTCCACCTGGTACTGGACCGTGCTGGAGAAGGTGACCGGCTGCCAGTCGACCTCGATCGTGTCAGTAGGTGAGTCGGTGAACGGTGTGGCCGAGTTGGCGGTGGGTGTGGGCGGTGCGGTGGCGCTCTGGGTGGTGGTGGCCCCGGACGGCGCGAAGTTCTGCTTCCCGCCCGACGCGTAGCTGGATTCGCCCCCCGGATATATCGCGGAGGTCTGGGTGTAGGTGTACTGGTCGTTGGCTCCCCACAGGACCCGTACCCAGGTCTCCTTGTAGGCGTTGGTGTCGCCGCCGGCGGCGGCCACCCAGTACACGCAGGTTTCGAGGTTGTAGGTGGTGTAGCCGACGGTCTTCTGCTTGGCGAAGGAGTCCATCGGCGACGTGTACGACAACTCGACCGGGTTCGACGCGCTGCAGTAGCTCGGCGTGGTTTCGAAGCCGACCTGGTAGTACGGCAGCGAGCGGATCTGCTCGCTCACGCCGACCGCCAGCCCGTCGGCCACGCTCCGCTGGTCCGACGAGGCGCTGGCCCGCATCATCCCGTAGAAGGCCGGCCCCATGGCCGCCATGACGATGGCCAGCACGAGCAGGGCGATGACCATCTCCACCAGGGTGAAGCCGTCGTCGTCGCCCGTGCGGCTCCGGTGCACCGTCGCCCGGATCCGGTGACTAGTTGCCGAATGGGTCACGACTGCTGACCGGGATCCCTCCCGGAACGGTCGTGGTCGGGATGGACGGCGGGTTGGCCGACCGGGGGGCGGGGGTGGTGCGCGAGGCGGCCGGGGCCGAGGCCGGGGCCGGGGCGGCGGCCGGCGCCGAGTGGTGCAGTTCCTTGGTCCACACCAGGTAGCCCACGGCGGCGAGCAGAACCGCCAGGAGGACGGCTATGGTCCGGCGCTGCCAGACCGGGGTCGGTGATTTCGTTGCGTCGATGGTCATGTCAATCGTCTCAGGGGGCGTAGAAGATGCGGGCGTTGAGGCTGGCGGTGAGGGTTCCGGTGGCACCCTGGCTGAAGGAGGCGGAGTCGACGACGACGGTCCGGGACATCTGGTCCAGCCCGGTTATGAAGCTCATCATGTTGGGGTAGGCGCCCGAGGCGGTCATGCTGAGCTTCACGGTCTTGTAGGGGGTGCTGGCCTGGCCGCTGCTGCTGGTCGTGTCCGGGGTGGGATCGACCGTCGTCAGCTGGACCCCGGTGCCGGTGGCCAGGATGTGCAGCTGGTCCAGGGCGCCGTGCAGGTCGGTGGTCTTGGGCAGGGAGGCGGTGAGGGCTGTCAGCCTGGCCTTGTCGGCCGGGATCTGCCGCTCCAGGCCCTGCAGGGTGGCCACCTGGGATCGCAGCTGCTGGATCTGGGTGGTGGCCTGCTGGTAGGCCTGGTGTGCCGACTTCAGGTTGGCGCTCTGCGGCCGGAACAGGGCCACGTACCAGATCAGGACGAGGACCACACCGGCGGCGGCCGCCGCTGCCATGATCCGCCGGGTGGACATGGTCACGGCTTCACCGCCTTGTCCCGGTTGCTCTGACTGGTCGGGGTCAGCTGGGCGGTCGAGGAGAAGCTGACCGGGCCCCCGTTGTTCTTCACCGTGATCCCGCTGACCGTCACGTTGGACAGGTCGGGGTCGGAGTCGAGGCCGGTGAGCCAGGCCGCCACCGCCGGCAGCCCTCCGGTCCCCTTGACGCTCATGGTTATGCTCCCGATGGTCTGGCCGGCGCTGCCGGAGCTCGTGGACGTGGTCGTGGTGGTCCGGCTGGCCGACAGGGTGGTCATGACCAGCTGGGGCGGCATCACGGTGGCCAGCTGGCCGACCACGCGCACCCAGTCCACGTCACCGGCCAGAGCGGACGACAGGAGCTGGCTGCGGGCCAGCATCTCGCTGTGCACCGCGGTGGCCGCCTGTAGGCGGCTGACCTGGCCGCTCAGGACGGCCTGCTGGCGCTGGGCCACGTGGGCCTGGTTCTGGGCCGAGTGGACGGCCATGATCTCGGCCCCGCCGGCGACGGCCAGGACGCCCACCAGTGCCACCACCCCGGCGCCGGCCAAGGTGGTCAGGCGGCGCAGCCGGCGGGCCTCCCTGACCTCCTCGGGCAGGACCGACAGCCGGATGAGCGGCGCCTCGGTCGGCCACAGGGCCAGGCCGATGGCCGTGGCCGCACCGGCGGTGACCCGCTTCAGGTCCGCCTCTTCGTAGGGGAGGCCGGAGGTGTCGAGCTGGGACAGCGGGTTGAGGGCGGCGATGGGCACGTCCAGGCTGCCGGCCACCAGGTGGACCAGGTTGTCGGTCTGGGACGCCCCGCCCGTGATCAGCAGCCGCTGGATGTTCGCCCCGTTCGCCTGCACCATGAAGAAGTCGATGGTGGCCCGGATCTCGTCGGCGACCTCGCGCATCTCCGCTGTCATCACCTTGCGGGCCTGGGCCAGCTGCGGCGTCCCCCCCGGCACGTCGCCGCGCTTGAGGCGCTCGGCGACGGCCATCTCGATGTGCATGGCGTTGGCGATGCTCGCGGTGAGCCGGCCACCGCCGACGGTCAGGCTGCGGATGAACCGGGGCACCGCGCCGTCGCGGACGGCCACGGTCGTGAGCTCCGAGCCGATGGAGACGATCACCTCCGAGCCGCCCCCGCTGTCGGGA
>JAKAXG010000290.1 GCA_021827225.1 Actinomycetes bacterium
GACACCACCGTCGGCCAGCACCGATCCGTAGATCGGCCCGACGACGTAGCCGACGCCCCCGATCATCGCCCAGCCGATGTCGGTGATCGAGGTGAAGTTGGTGAAGTCGGTGTAGGTGATGGTGGGATTCGAGAAGGCGAGAAGTATCCCCCCGGCCGCGGCGAGGGCGGCTCCCACCGCGAAGGCATAGAGCTTGGCACTCAGGATCCGCACCCCGAGTGCCGCGGCGGCCCGCTCGTTGGTGCGTACCGCTATCAGCCGGCGTCCCGAGCGGCCCCGCCGGAGGTTCGTCACCATGAGGCAGCAGGCGACCAGCACGGCCAGGACCATCAGTCCGTACCGGGACGGGTGGTTGATCTCCCCCACGTCAAGACCCCACAGTGTGGGGCTTCCCACCTGCGTGCTTCGTCCGGTATAGCCGCCGTTGTCGAACAGCATGAGTTCGAGCGTCTGACCCAACCCCAGGGTCACCACCGCGAAGTTGATGCCTCGTGTCCGGGCTGCCGGCAGGACGAACAGCACTCCGAGAGGTACGGCTGCCAGGACTCCGACCGCTGCTGCGGCGGCGAAGGGCCACCTGTCGGTCATCACCATGTGACCGGCCACCCACGCCCCGAACCCGGCAATCGCGTACTGGGCCAGTGAGAGCTGGCCGGTGTACCCGGTGAGGACGACTATCGAAAGAAGTACCAGTGCCGTGGCCATGGAGTACGAGATGGCGTCGACCCACCCGGCCGAGGTGGTCGTCAGCAGCACCACCGCAACCACGCAGGCGACGGCCGCCCTGACCGGGCGTATCCGCCCACTGCCCAGCTTCGGTAGGCGCTGCAGGAAGAAGTCCCGCAGGGGAATGGCCTGGCCCCTCACCACCATGACCACGATGATGATGATGAACGGGACCGACTGGGGCAATCCCGGCTGCGTCACGTAGCGGACCATCTCCGTCTCGACCACCCCTATGACCACGGCGGCGACGAAGGCGATCGGAAAGGACCGGAACTGCGCCACCAGTGCGGCGGCCAGCGCGGCGAGGACCAGATTCGTGAGGATCGTGATCTGCAGGGTCACGATGGGCGTGACCAGTATGGCCGCCAAGCCGGCCAGGCCGGATCCGAGGGCCCAGTTGATGGCGGCGATCACGTCGGGAGACCAGCCGAGCGAGGCAGCGGCCCGCTGGTTCTCCGCCACCGCCGACGTGGCGATACCGAAGCGCGTGTAACGATAGAGACCCCAGAGGGCCACGGTGAGGGCCAGCGCTATGCCGAGGAGGTAGAACCGGTCCTCGGGCACCGATACCCCCCCGCCGAACCGGATGTCCGATCCCGGGAGCGAGGTCGGCACGAACCTCGCCGTGGAGCCGAACTCGATGACCGTTGCCGCCTGGAGGGTTATCAGAACCCCGAGGGTCGCCACGATGCGGGCGAGCGGCGAGGCCCGCCGCAACTGGCGCATGATCAACAGATGGGTGAGCAGGCCGAGCAGCGCCGCGGAGCCTACGCCCACCCCCAGCCCGACCAGATAAGGAGCGCCGTGACTGACGGCCACCTCGTATTCGACGTAGGCGCCGACCATCCCGATCGCGCCCTGGGCGAAGTTGAGCACCCCGGAGCCCCGGTAGATCAGGATCAGGCCCTGGGAAGCCAGGGAGTACATCGCGCCCAGTCCCAGACCCAAAAGGCCGTAGGTGATCGCCATCATCGGATGGACCACCGGGCCGGTAGGGGGCTCCGTACCCCGGAGTCGCTCACGTCCCCGCCCCGGTAGGGGCGAGCCGCGAGCGCCGGCGCAGAAGAGTCATCGGCGCTCGCGGAGTTGGTGACGCCTGACCTCCCGCTAGTCGCCTGCCGGCGGCGTGTTGGCGGCGCTCAGCGGTTGACCGAGCATGGCGTTGGTCATGTCGTAGAACTTGCCGTTCTGGAAGGGCACCAACTTCCCGTTCTTGACGGTGTCGAAGGTGGCCGTTCTGTTGACCAGGGTGAGGAAGTTGCCGCCCAGCGGGGTCCAATGGTCGGCGAAGTCGACGTTGCTGGCTGTCATCCCTCTGAGTTGCACCGTGGCCTTCTGAGCGGCGGCCAGGAAGTTCGGGGCGGTGATGGGGGCGGTCATCGAGGACACGATCTGATTGAATGCGACGTAAGCCGCCCAGGTGCCCAGGCCCCCGAGGCTGTTGTAGTTGAGCTTGCTCGGCGGGTGGTACTGGGCGATCGCCGCCCGGTAGTCCGCCCAGGCGGGAAGCGAGAGGTCCGAGTAGACGCCGGCTACGACCGCTCCCTGGGTCGCCTGGGGGAAGTTCTTCGTGATGGTGATGTCCAGGTTCCCCTGGAAGCCATAGAGGCGCTGGTGGGCACCGGAAGAGACGAACGGCGGCATGAACGAAGGCCACTGCGCTTGCGCGAGGCCGCCGATGATGCAGTCGGTACCGCTGGTGGCAGACGCCACTTCGGGAGAGTAGTCCTGGGCGGTGATCGGGACGAGCACCGTCTTGTCGAGCGGGGGGCCGTTCACCGACTTCAACCCGTTCTTCACGAGCTGGAATGCGAACTGGTTCTCGGCCGAGGTACCCGAGCCCACGTAGGCGATCTTCTTGCATCCGTCGACAGCCGCCTTGGCCGCCAGGGCGGACAGGCCAGCGAGCACGTTGCCGATCTGCTGTACGTCAGGGCTGGTCAACTCGTCCGAGGATTCGGCGCAGCAGATCCCGAACCAGGCGACGTGGTTGGCCGCCAACTCGGGGACGATGGCGTTGCCGTTGATGGTGAACGAGCCGACGACGGCCACGTCGTGGTCGGCGATCGCCTGCCGGCCGCACTCGGTCGTCCTGGTGGGATCACCCTGATCGTCGCAGGTGGTGACGTGCAGGGGATGCCCCTTGATGCCGCCCCGGGCGTTGATCCACTTGGCGTAGAGCTTCGCCGTCTCGAGGATGTTGGCGTAGTTGGGCCCCGCGTAGTTGACTGCCGCGAGCGTCATGACGTTGATCGGGGAGCCCGATGGCGTCGCCGCCGAGCCGCCGCTCCCCGACGACGAGGCGGATGATCGGCTCGACGCGGGCTGGTTGGCTGAACTCTGTTTGCTGGAACTACAGGCTGCCGCCAGTAGCCCGGCGACCGCCACGACAGCCAAGAGCCGGAGCCAGCGGAGTCCGCCCCACGTACTAAGCGTGACAACCCGCGACCTGCTGCGCTGTGCAGACAACGAACCCCCCCGGATCCAGAGCCAGCCGATATGACCCAGCCGTTCCCAGCTGGATTTGTCACTTGCACCCGAACCATCGTCCTCGGCGCTGCGCCCAACGTAGACGGTCCCCACGCGGACCCGCTACCGATTCGTTCAGAATTTTGTTCGGTGGGCCGGCTGGTGGCGGACCGGAAGCCCTCGACGCCCTCGGTCGCTACGGTGGAGGGGTGGCGACCACCAACCGGCTAGCGCAAGAGACCAGCCCCTACCTGCGCCAACACGCAGAGAACCCGGTGGACTGGTACCCGTGGGGGCCCGAGGCGTTCGAGGAGGCCAGGACCCGGGACGTCCCCGTCCTGCTGTCGGTCGGCTACAGCGCCTGCCACTGGTGTCATGTCATGGCCCACGAATGCTTCGAGGACCCCGATGTGGCCGCCGCCATGAACCGGGGCTTCGTGAACATCAAGGTGGACCGCGAGGAGCGGCCGGACGTCGACAGCGTCTACATGGAGGCGGTGCAGGCCATCGCCGGCGGCGGGGGCTGGCCCATGACGGTGTTCCTCACCCCGGACGGGAGGCCGTTCCATGGCGGAACCTACTTCCCGAAACCGCAGTTCCTGCCCCTACTCGACCGGGTCGGCGCCCTGTGGGCGGAGAGACGGCCGGACCTGGAACAGGCCGCCGAGCAGCTGTCCGCCGCCGTCCGGGCCGGGACGGCGCTGCCGAGCCGGGGGTGGGCGTCCTCCGGCGACCCGTCGGCGGCCCGCTCACCGGAGCTGCTCGGGCGCGCCGCGGACGCCCTCATGCAGCGCTACGACCCGCAATGGGGCGGCTTCGGTCGGGCGCCGAAGTTCCCGCAGCCCCCGATGCTGGAAGCGCTCCTGATGGCTGCCGCAGAGAGCGGCAGGCCGGAGCTGTCCGAGGCGGTGGTCACCACCCTCGACGCCATGGCCAGCGGCGGCATCTACGACCATCTGGGCGGGGGCTTCGCCCGCTACTCCACCGACCGGGCCTGGCTGGTCCCGCACTTCGAGAAGATGCTCTACGACAACGCCCTCCTGGCCCGGGTGTACCTGCACGCCTACCAGGCCACCGGGCTGGAGCGCTACCGCCAGGTGGTGTCGGAGACCCTCGGCTACCTGCTGGACCGGCCCATGGGCATTCCGGGCGCCGGCTTCGCCTCGGCCGAGGACGCCGACAGCGAGGGGGTGGAGGGCCGGTTCTACGTCTGGGACCGGGCCGAGGTGCTCGAGGTGGCCGGCGCCGCGGTGGCCGACTGGTACGGGGTCACCGACGGGGGCAACTGGGAGGGCCACAACATCCTGACCCGCCCCCAGCGCGCCGCCCTCATCCGCCCGGAGGAGATCGAGGCCGGGCGGGTGGCGCTGCTCGCACGGCGCAACCGCCGCGTCCGGCCGGGCCTCGACGACAAGGTGCTCACCGAGTGGAACGCCATGGCGGTGGCGGCCCTGGCCGAGTGCGGCCGGGCCCTCGACCAGCCCGTCTGGGTGTCGGAGGCCGAGCGGGTCGCCCGCTTCCTGCTGGACAACCTGCGCCGCCCGGACGGCCGGTGGCTGCGCAGCTGGCAGGCCGGGGCCGACGGCGGCCGCGCCGGGCGGCACCTGGCCTACGCCTCGGACCACGCCTGGCTGGTGGAAGCCTTCACCCGCCTGGCCGAGGCCACCGGTCGCTCCGGCTGGGTGGCCGAGGCGAAGGCGGCGGCGGAACGCCTCATCGAGCTGTTCTGGGACGGGGAGGCAGGAGCCTTCGTCACCGCCGGGCGCGACGCGGAGGCCCTCATCGCCGCGCCGGTGGACACCCACGACGGGGCCCTACCGTCCACGAACTCGGTGGCCGCGGCCGCCCTGACCAGATTGTCGGCGCTCACCGGGGAGGACCGCTTCCGGGCCACAGCCGAAACGGTGGTCACCTCGATGGCGCCGGCGCTGGGCGCCGCCCCCCTCGCTTTTTCCGGGATGGTGGCCGCCGCCCACCTGCTCCAGCGGGGAATCACCGAGGTCGTGGTGACCGGCGAGCGGCCGGACCTGCTCTCCGTGGTCGCCGGTCGGTACCTGCCGGCCGCCGTGTGGGCGTGGGGCGAGCCGTTCGACTCCCCTCTGTGGGAGGGCCGCACGAATCCCGCGGAAACGGGGCGCGCCTACGTCTGCCGGGATTATGCTTGCCGGGCCCCGGTATCGGAGGCCTCCCAGCTCGAGTCAGAACTGGAGAGCATCCACCCTTCCCTGCTCCGTTTTCGATAACTATGGGTTTCCGTGTCGACCACCGCTCCTGAGTTCTATCCGGTAGTCAAGGACCTGCCGCGCGTCGAGGTGGCGGCAGGGGTAACCTTGCAACTGTTGGTCGTGGCGGCGGACCAGTACCACTGTGCCGGCGTGGACCTGGCGTCCGGCACCCTGGTACGGGCCTGGTCCCCCGAGGCGGCCGAGACCAGGCCCCGCCCCTACGACGTGGTGGAGGTGACCCTCGAAGGCGACGCCGAGGACGTCCCGGACCCGGCGCAGCCGGAGGCACTGGCCCTGACCGGTGCGCCCCGACTCATCGACCGGATGACCGGCCGGCGCTGCGAGCGCCTGGTCCGGCCGCTCCTGCACCCGCAGAACCAGCCGCTGCTCGGCGTGACCGCCACCGCCATCCCGTTCTGGGAGCGGCGCGGCGACCACCCGTCGATCGCCGTGGTCGAGCCCGAGGGGCGGATCACCTTCCGGCGGGAGGGCCAGTACCTGGCCTGCCGGTTCGACTGGCAGGGGCACGAGCGGGAGCTGCCCTGCCTGGACCGGGCCGTGGCCGGGCACATGGACCGCAACGGCCGTACGGTCCTGCATGCTGGCAAGGGGGACCGGCTGGTCGTGGCTCTCACCGCCCCGATCGACGG
>JAKAXG010000291.1 GCA_021827225.1 Actinomycetes bacterium
CACCAGCTCGTTGAACGCCGCCCCGATCTGGCCGGCCAGGGTGGCCCGCCGGCCGGGCAGCCGGACGCTGAAGTCGCCGTTGCGGGCGGACCGGAGCGCGGCGAGGAGGTCGGCCAGGAAGGCCTCGTCCACCGGGGACGCGTCCACGGCTGATCCCGCGGCGGCCCCGTTGGTCGTCCCGGCCGCCGCGGTGGTGCGCTTCCGGCCGGTGGTCCGGCGCTCCTCGGGTAAGGACTTGATCGCCGCCATCGGCCTGCTCCTCTGATGTGCTACTTCTGCCTGTGATTCGCCCCCACCCATGGGCCGGCGCGCCTTCGAGAGGGTATATGACGGCGGTATCGGTTTTGCGGGAGCGAAAGTGCCGCCGGCCGGGTCAGTTGCCGGCGTCGCCGCTGCTCGGGGGCCGGGGCGGGTAGACGGGCGGCCGCTTCGCCAGGAACGCCGCCACCGCCTCGGCGTGCTCCTCGGACACCCAGCACCGCCTCAGCATCTCGCTCTCGCGCTCCTGGATCCTGCGGGTGTCGGGCTCGAGGGCGTTGACGGTGAGCAGCTCCTTGGTCCACTGCACCTGCCGCCCGGGGTTGGCGGCGATACGGGCGGCCAGGCCGAGGGCCTCGTCGAGCAGCTGGTCGGCCTCCACCAGGTAGTCGACCAGGCCGGCGGCGAACGCCTGGGCGCCCGACCACATGTCCCCGGTGAGAGCCAGCGCCCGGGCCCGGCCCGGCCCCACCCGGTCGGCCAGCAGCCGGGTCGACGCCAGCTCCGGCACCAGCCCCACCTTGATGAAGCCCATCCCGAACCGGGCCTCCGTCGACGCCACGACCACGTCGAACGACAGGATCTGGGTGAGCCCCACCCCCACGCACGCCCCGTTGACGGCGGCGATCAACGGCTTGGCGGTCTGGCACAGGTGCACCCAGTCCAGGCCGGCGGACATGCCGCCGAAACCGCCGCCGGTGTCGGCGCCCGGGTCCTCCCCGGAGATGCGCTTCGAGAAGGTGTCCTGCATGTCGGCGCCGGCGCAGAAGCCCCGCCCGGTGCCGGTCAGCACGACCGCCCCGATGCCCGGGTCGTCGTTGGCCCCGGCGATGGCGGCGGCCAGCTCGTCACCCATCCTCGGCGTCCAGGCGTTCAGCCGGTCCGGGCGGTTCAGGGTCACGAGCAGCACCTCGCCGCGCCGCTCGGTCCTGATGGTTTCGTAGGTCACCGGCCCAGTCTGACCCGTCCGCCGACCGGCCGTCGGGTTCGCCGCCCGCCGGGGGTGCTCACCGGGGGCGCTCACTCCGCCGCCGCCGGGCCGACCACCCTGGCCCGCAGGAGCGCCTCTATCTCCTCCGGCGGGTACCCCAGCTCGGACAGGACGCCGGCCGAGTGCTCCCCGACCTGCGGCGCCCGGAACCGCGGGTTGGCCGGGTGGTCCCGGAAGTCGGCCGGCGTGGCGACCATCGTCAGGGTGCCGGTCTCGTCGGGCACCTCCACCAGGCCGCCGGCCGCCGCGAACTGCGGGTCGCCGATCAGCTCCTCGATGGTCTGCACCGGGGCCCAGAAGAAGTCGGGTTCGGTGGCGAACACCTCGGCCCACTCCGCCAGCGGCCGGCCGGCGAAGATCTCGTCGAGCATGGCGGTCAACTCCCGGGAGTTTCGCCGGCGCGACGACGCGGTGGCGAAGCGCTCGTCGGTCAGCCACTCCGCCCGGCCGACCACCCGGGCCAGCGGGGGCCAGTGCCGGTCGCCCTCCAGGCCGACGATCCAGAACCGGCGGCCGTCGCCGGCGCTGTAGTTGTTGAGCGTGGGGCTGGCCGCGCTGTCCCGGGTGCCGATGTGGATGGGCAGCCCCCACATCAGCGCCACGTTGACGTCGAAGCCCATGGTGTAGGCCCCCTGGCGCAGCAGCGACGTGGACACCACGTCGCCCCGGCCGGTCCGCTCCCGGTTGAACAGGGCGGCGCTGATCGCCGCGGCGGCCGACATGCCGGCGGAGTGGTCGCCCATCCCGCCCCGCTGGAACGGCAGTTCCCGGCCGGGCGGGGTCAGCGACGCCGCCACCCCGCCCCGGGCCCAGAAGGCGGCGATGTCGAACGCCGGCCGGTCCGCCTCCGGGCCGTTCAGGCCGTAGCCGGTGATGATGGCGTAGACCAGGCGGGGATGGCGCCGGCGCAGGCTGTCGGGGTCGAGGCCCAGCCGCTCGAGGGCCGCCGGGCGGATGTTGGTCACAAACACGTCGGCCCCGGCGATGAGCCGGTCGGCCACCCGCCGGCCGGCGTCCTGGGACAGGTCCACGGCGATGCTGCGCTTGGACCGGTTGTCCAGCTCGAACACCGGGTTGGTCGGCAGGTCGCCGCCCAGCATCTGGCGGAACAGGCGGGCCGGGTCGCCGCCCGGCGGCTCGATCTTCACCACGTCGGCGCCCCAGTCGGCCAGGATGCCGGCCGCCGCCGGCCCGGCCACCCACACCCCCAGCTCCACCACCTTCACGCCGGTCATGGGTCCGGTGGCGGGGCGCGACGCTGTCATGCGCCGGAAAAATAGTGCGCCGGCCCGGCCGGCGCTCCGTCCAGCCTCCCGCCCCCTCGGCCGGGCGGCCCCGCCCCCGGCGGGAACCTTTGTGTGCACTCGGTATACATATGGAGTAACTGAGTGCACACAAAGGTGGGTGGGAGGCGCTGAGGGGCCTTCAGGTCAGGCCGCCGGCGCGGTCGCGTGGCGGGCCGATCGGCCTACTCGGCCGGCGCGCGGCCGAGGCCGTCGTTGCCGTAGATGGCCCGGCTCCAGATGCGCAGCACCACCTCCAGGGCCCGGTCCTCGGCCATGGCCGGCTCCTGCCCGGCGAGGACGGCGTGGAAAACCCGTTCGGTCATCCAGTTGAGGGCGATGGCCAGGTCGCGCGGCTCGATGCCGTCGAGCGCCACCCCCCGCTGGCGCTCCGAATCGATCCCCAGGACGGTGTCGTCCACGAAGCCCTCGATGATGCGGCCCCAGAGCCGGCGGACCTCCTCGCTGTCGTCGCTCATGCGGGCCACCGCCAGCATCAGCGAGCGGTGCTGGCGGAACGTCTCCAGGATGCTCACCAGGCCTTCCCGCCAGATCGCCGCCACGTCGTCGCCGGCCCGCTCCAGGGCCCGGCCCCGGATCAGCCGGGCCTCCTCGGCCACCCGGTCCAGCAGGGCGAGGACGACCGCCTCCTTGGACGGGAAGTAGAAGTAGAACGTCGGGCGGGAGATGCCGGCGCCCCGGGCCAGGTCGTCGACCGATATGTCGCCCAGGCCGCGCTCCTCCAGCAGGCGCTCGGCGGTGGCCAGGATGGCCCGCTCCCGGTCGTCGCCGCTCGGCCGGCGCGCCCGCCGGCCCCGGCCCGCTGGCCCGCCGTCGGCCAACGGGTTCGCCGGGTCGGCTCCGGCCGGCGCCGGGTGACCGGCGCCTTCCCCCAGCCCGACTCGGCTCAACTCGACACCGCCCGCCGCCCCAGCCGGGCGAACAGGTCGATGTAGCGGGCTCCGATCAGCCGGGGGAGGGCGGCGATGAGGTAGGCGTCGGGCCCGACCAGGATGCGGGCCTTGTCGGCGTCGACGCCGGCCAGGATCGTGGCCGCCGCCTTGTCCGGGCTGGTGCGGGCGATCTTCTCGAACTCCTTGGCCGGGTCCTTGCCCGATGTGGCGGCCCGGGCGCTGGGCTTCATGCGGGCGTTGCGGGCGATGTTGGTGCGGATGCCCCCGGGATGGACCGAGTGCACCTTCACCGGGTGGCCGCTGATGATCATCTCCTGGCGGAGCGCCTCGGTGAAGCCCCGCACGGCGAACTTGGCCGTCGCGTAGGCGCCGTTGTAGGCGGGGGCGATCAACCCGAACACGCTGGACAGGTTGACCACGTGGCCGTCCCCGGAGGCGATCAGGTGGGGGAGGAAGGCCTTGGTGCCGTTGATCACGCCGTTGAGGTTGATGCCGAGCAGCCAGTCCAGGTCGTCGAAGGAGGTGTCCTCGATGGTGGCGCCCACCGCCACCCCGGCGTTGTTCACGACCAGATTCACCGTGCCGAAGGTGTCCACGACCTGCTCGGCGTGGGCCAGCACGGCGGACCGGTCGGCCACGTCCAGGCGGTAGGGCTCGATCTTGCCGCCGGCCGGGCCGCACAGACGGACCGTCTCGTCCAGACCCTCCGTGTCGACGTCCGAGATGGCCAGGTTGGCACCCCGGCGGGCCAGGGCCACCGCCAGGGCCCTGCCGATGCCCGACGCCGCTCCGGTAACGACGGCGGTCCTGCCCGTGTAATTGATCTGCTCAGCCAACGGTGAAGCCCTTTCCTCAGGCGGTCTGGACGGGAGCGGAGGGATGGGTGTGTGCGGCGCACGGCTGCTCCCTTTGTCCGCCATGATATCAACACCATGTTGACAAAGTCAACGATACGTTGATAGCCTGACCCGGTGACCATCGAACACTTCGACGTGCTGATCGTGGGGGCCGGCCTCTCCGGTGTCGGCGCCGGATACCGCTTGTTGACGCAGTGCCCGACGAAGACGTGGGCCATCCTCGAGGCCCGCGAGACGATGGGGGGCACCTGGGACCTGTTCCGCTACCCGGGCATCCGCTCCGACTCCGACATGTTCACCCTGGGCTACCAGTTCCGCCCCTGGCGGAAGGCCCGGGCCATCGCCGACGGCCCGTCCATCCGCTCCTACATCGAGGAGACGGCGGCCGAGTTCGGCATCGACCGCCGGATCCGCTACCGGCAGAAGGTCACCCGGGCGGCGTGGGACGCCACGCAGCGGCGCTGGACCGTCGAGGTCAACGGTGGCCCGTCCGCCGGCGGGTCCTCCTACACCGCCGGCTTCCTCTACATGTGCAGCGGCTACTACAGCTACGACGCCGGTTACTGCCCCGACTTCGCCGGCCAGGAGCGGTTCGGGGGCCAGGTGATCCATCCCCAGCACTGGCCGGAGGACCTCGACTACGCCGGCAAGAAGGTCGTGGTGATCGGCAGCGGGGCCACGGCGGTGACGCTCATCCCGTCTATGGCGGACACCGCCGGGCACGTCACCATGTTGCAGCGGTCGCCCACCTACATCGCCTCACTGCCGGGGGTGGACCCCCTGGCCGCGGTGTTCAACAAGTACCTGCCCTCCCGGGTCGCCCACCAGGCGAACCGGTTGAAGAGCATCGTGCTCACCCAGATCTTCTACCAGTTCTGCCAGCGCTTCCCCGGCCCGGCCCGCAAGGCGCTGGCCCGCATGACCGCCGCCCAGTTGCCCGATGGCTACCCGATCGACCCGGACTTCACCCCCCGCTACAACCCGTGGGACCAGCGGATGTGCATGGTGCCCGACGGCGACCTGTTCACGGCCATCAAGGACGGTCGGGCGTCGGTGGTCACCGACGCCATCGACACCTTCACCGAGACCGGGATCAAGCTGGCGTCGGGCCGGGAGCTGGAGGCGGACATCATCGTCACCGCCACCGGGCTGCAACTGCAGCTCGCCGGCGGCGCCTCCGTGGAGGTCGACGGGCGGGCCGTCAGCCCGGGGGAGACGTTCGTGTACCGGGGCTGCATGTTGAGCGGGGTGCCGAACTTCGCCCTCTGCGTGGGCTACACCAACGCCTCCTGGACCCTCCGGGCGGACCTGACCTCCCAGTATGTGTGCCGGGTGCTCAACTACATGGACGGTCAGGGCTACACCGTCGCCGTTCCCCGCCACGAGGAGGGAGGGGAGGTGCGCCCGCTGCTGGACCTCCAGTCCGGCTACGTGCAGCGGTCCATCGACCTGCTGCCCAAGCAGGGGAGCCGGCCGCCCTGGCGGATCCGGCAGAACTACATCCTCGACTACTTCACGGCCAAGTACAGCGATGTCACGGAGTCCATGACGTTTTCGCGGGGTAGCGGGGCGCCGGCGGAGGAGCCACTGGCCGTCGGGGCGTAGGGCGCCGTCTCTTCGTCTCTGCGTCTCTGCGCCTTCGTCTCTGGGTCTCTGCCGGCGGGGCGTGTGCCGCCCCGGTTGGGGTGGCCCGGCTCTGCCGGCGGTGCCCTCGGGTGCGTGGCGGTGCCCTCGCCCGGGTGCGTGGCGGTGCCCTCG
>JAKAXG010000292.1 GCA_021827225.1 Actinomycetes bacterium
CTCGACCAGCGCCGGGATGGGTAGCGTCTCGCCGCTCTCCACCACGGTCGAGGCGCCGGCCCGCCGGACCGTCACCGCCCCGTTGCCGACCACCGACACGGTGCCCTCGTCCAGATCGAAGATGGCCCCGGTGTGCTCGTCAACGCCCAGTACCCACCCCTGCGGTCCCATCTGCGACTCCAGCATCTCCAGGCGGCCCTCGCCCAGATAGCAGAACCGGGTGTCGTGGTTGCCACCCTCGGCGTTGTCATAGTGCGGGATGACCGCCACCTCCGGGCCGAGGAAGCTGACCAGGTTCAGCCCGTCCAACCACTCCGGCTCGGCGCCCACCTTGTAGATCTCGTACACCGGCACCGTGTAACGCCCCAGGGTCAGGGCGGCGGCGCTGGAGAACAGCACGCAGCCGCCGTGCTCCAACTTGTCGGCCAGCAGGTCGGGGACGTCCCCGCCCTCCCACTGGCGGAGGGCGTAGGACGGGCTGCCCGGCCCGGCGAACACCCAGCGGGCGGCCGCCACCCGGGCCAGCGCCTCCTGCCGGCGCACCGGGTCGGCCCGACGGTCTCGCAGTTCGGCGACGTCCACCCGCTGGCCGACGCTGGCCCCGAAGTAGTCGACGGCCCGGGCCGAGATGTCGTCGGCATTGGCCTGGAACCCGTACGGCGTGTCGAGGATGACCGCCGGGACCGGCGGCGGCCCCAGCCGGTCGAAGATCTGGCGGTGGGGCTTGATCATGGTGGGGGCGGTCTCCCCGGAACCGAGGATGGCGAGTATGCGCGTCATGCCTGGGTTGAGTTCCCTTCGGTCGCGTCGTGTATGAGCCCGGCCACCTTCTCCGGGTGCTGGGCGTGCAGGTCGTGGTCCCCCTCCATCCAGTGGACGCTCGAGCGGGCCAGTCCGGCCACGGCGGCCGCCACCTCCTCCCGCTTGCCGGCCATCCACCTGGGGTTGGCCCGGTCGTCCGCCATCAGTATCAGTGTCGGCACCTCCACCTTCGGGTACAGGGCGCGGGGCCGGTGCTCCCACAGGTTGCGCAGGATGCGCATGTGGTTCTCCCGCGACAACCACGGCCGGATGGTCCCGTCGGGCAGCACCTCCATGTTGGCCAGGCTGCCGGCGATCCCCGACTCGGGCCAGTCCGGGTGGTGGGCCCGCACCATCCGCTCGAAGTCGTCATAGGCGGTGCCGATGAGGGGGGGCGGGGCCAGTGCCGCCTCCGCGGTGGGCCAGTCGGCGAACCGGGCGGCCAGCTCGATGGTCCCCCCGTCCACCAGGGTGATCCCGCTGGCCACGCCCGGCCGGTTGGCCGCCAGGTCCAGCACCACGTTGCCGCCCCAGCTCTGGCCGGCCACCATCGGCGGCCGTCCGGTCCAGCCCAGCTCGGTCACCAGGGCGGCCAGATCGGCGGTGATGGTCGGGAAGTCGTAGCCGTGGTCCGGCTTGCTGGACCACCCGTGCCCCCGCTGATCCACGGCGGCCACGGGGTGGCCGGCGGCCACCAGGTGGCGGGCCACGCCGTCCCACAGCCGGGCGTTGGACGCCAGCCCGTGGACGAGGAGGACCGGGGTGAGAGGACCGTCGAGCCCGCCGGGGATGATAGACAGCTCGACCCCCTCGGCCACCGGCACCGTCATGCGGCCCGGCCCGGTACCGGGAGGTGTCCGGGGAGCGGTGGTCACCGCTCAGCCCCGCGCGTCGGGGCCGGCCGAATCGGGGCGGATGGCGATGATCACCCTCCGCTCCCGTTCCATGGCGGCCCGGTAGTCGTCCCAGTCCGGGTGCTCGCCGGCCACCTGGCGGTACAGGTCCACCAGCGGCTCCATGGCCTCCGGCAGGGCGATGATCTCCGCCGGGCCGGACACCGTCACCCACGGCCCGAAGAAGTTGTCGGTGAAGGCGCACAGGGTGGCCCGGCGGTCGCGCCGCAGGTTGCGGACCTTGTAGGCCGTCTCCCGGCTCGAGATGACCACCCGCCCCTGGTCGTCCACGCCGTGGACGACGGGGGAGGGCGCCACCTGGCCGTTGGCGCGCTTGACGATCAGCACCGACCGGTGGTTGGCCCGCAGGAACTCCAGCGCTTCACTCGGGTTCATGCCCTCAAGTCTGCCGGGACAGCGCCTCTATCGCTTCCTCGAGCAGGACGCTGAGCCAGTGGTAGGCCGATTCCTCGGGGGTCTGCGGCACCCGGGGCGGGTCGTCCTCGCTGACGTCGAGGTAGGTGCCGAGCGCCAGCCGGATGCCGTTTATGGCCCGCGACCAGGCCAGCAGCTGCTCCTCGGTGAGCTCCTTGGCGTCGGCGCTGGCCATGACGGCCTGGCACTCCGCCCGCCGGCGCTCCACCAGGTCCTCCTGCATGAGCCGGCGGTACTCGTCCTGCATCTCGGCGTGGGCCGGGTCGCTGTAGGCCGGCGGGAACAACCGTTGCATCACCGGGGCGTCGGGGTCGGAGAGGAGTTCCATGAACTGGTCCATCAGCTCCCTGAGCACCTGGCGGAACCCCGCTTCGAGGTCCACCCGGTACACCCCCGCCCTGTCGTCCCACCGGATCATCCGGCGCCGGAACAGCGCGCTCAGCTGTCGTGCTCCATGGTCGCCCACAGGCCGTGCTCGTGCAGGCGGAACACGTCGAGCTCCGCCTTCTCGCGGGGACCGTGGGAGACCACCGCCTGGCCTTTCAGGTGGACGTCGAGCATCAGTTGATTGGCCTTCTCCCTGCTGTATCCGAACAACTTCTGGAACACGAACGCCACGTAGGACATGAGGTTGACCGGGTCGTTCCACACGATCACCTTCCAAGGCCGGTCCACATCGGTGCGTTCCCCGATCTCGGGCAGCTCCACCTCGGCCGGGGCGGTCGACGCGGTCGGGGCCGGCGCCGCGGCCAGGGTGATGGTGGCGGCGCCCGCCGTCACCGGCCGGCTCCCAGCGTCGGGGTCGGCTCGGGGCTCAGCCAGGGGACTGCGCTGTCGCGGTGGGTCCCGTCCACCTGCCGGTCGGCCGCCGGGCCGGCGTGGTAGCTCCACAGGCCCATGTAGAACCGGAGGGTGGCTACGACCGCCAGGCTGGCACCGGCCACGTGCAGGGCCACGACCGCCACCGGGTCGCCGCTGAAGTACTGGCCGTAACCGACTGCCGCCTGGCAGGCCAGGACCACCAGCATGATCTGGGCCCGGCGGATGACCGGCCGGGGCGCCCCGGTGTGGGCGAGCGACCAGAGCATGGCCAGGGTGACGAGCAGGAACGTCTCGACCGCGCTGCCGTGCACCTGGGCCACGGAGTGCAGGGAGAAGTGGAACCGGGGGGCGGTGGGGGAGCCCCCGTGGGGGCCGGTGGAGGTCACGACCGTGCCCAGCCCGACCACCACCGTCAGCATCAGCACCATCAACTTGGCCAGCCGCAGCTGCCACTGTCGGACCAGCGGCTCCCGGACGTAGGGCCCGTCGGGCCGAGCGGACCGGTGGTGGAGCACCACGGCCAGGGCCAGGAACGCCAGGCCGAGCAGGAAGTGCAGGCTGACCAGGGCCGGGTTGAGCCCGGAGAGGACGACCAGGCCGCCCATCACGACCTCGACCAGGAGCCCGATCAGCATCCCGGCGGACAGCCAGGTGAGGTCCCGGCGGCGGGGCCGGCGGCGCAGGGCGACGATCAGCACCCCGACCGAGGCGATGGTGACGGCGGCGTTGATCAGGCGGTTCCCGAACTCGATCCAGGCGTGGACCCGCAGCGGGGCGACCACGCTGGTGTGGGTGCACGACGGCCACGTGTCGCAGCCCAGCCCGGATCCGGTCAGGCGGACCGCCGCCCCCGAGATGATGGTCAGCGCCAGCACCCAGACCGTGACCAGGGCCACGATCCGGAACGCCCGGGGCGACACCGTCAGGGACCGGCCGCCCGGCAGCCGGCGGGATCGGCCGCCGGTGGGGGCGGTAGCTCGGCGCGGCTCGGCGGCGGGCGGGGCGGCCATCGGCCCCATGCTAGGGGCGCGACCGGACGATCGGCACCCCGCCCCCCTCCCGGGGGCCCCGCCCGGAGTCGCTTTGTTGGGAATGTCCACCCTGCCGTAAGGTGGGGGCCGATGTCTGCAGTCACGTCGGTAGGAAGCGAGGTGTCTGCGACACGTCGGTTGCAGGGATTCGTGGCCCTCACGAAGCCCCGCATCATCGAGTTGCTCCTCGTCACCACGCTGCCGACCATGGTCGTGGCCCATCGAGGCCTGCCGGCGTGGACGCTGATGCTGGCGACGCTCGTCGGTGGCACTCTCGCCGCGGGCGGTGCCAACGCCATCAACATGGTCGTCGACCGGGACATCGACTCGGTGATGCGCCGGACCCGGAACCGGCCGCTGGTCACCGGGGTGGTCACCCCCGTCCAGGCGCTGGTGTTCGCCATCGGCCTGGAGGTGGCGGCCTTCGTCGAGCTGTGGGCGGCGGTCAACGTCCTGTCCGCGGTGCTGGCGGTCAGTGCCACCCTGTTCTACGTCTTCGTCTACACGCTCTGGCTCAAGCGGACGTCCCGCCAGAACATCGTGATCGGCGGGGCCGCCGGGGCGGTGCCGGTGCTGGTGGGATGGGCGGCGGTGCGCAACGGCGTGGGCTGGTCGCCGCTGGTCCTGTTCGCCCTAATGTTCCTGTGGACCCCGCCCCACTTCTGGGCGCTGGCCATCCGCTACCGGGAGGACTACCGGTCGGTCGACGTGCCGATGATGCCGGTGGTGGCCTCGTTCAAGAAGACGGCGTCGCAGATCCTGGCCTACACGGTGCTGGTGGCGGCGGTGTCGCTGGTATTCGCGTGGACCGCCGGGATGGGGCCGCTGTACTGGGTGTCGGCGGTGGTGCTGGGCGGCGTCTTCTGCGCCCTGGCCTACCGGTTGTGGCGGTCCCCGTCAGAGGCGCACGCCATGAAGCTGTTCCACTGGTCGATCACCTACGTCACCCTGCTGTTCGTGGCGATGGCAGCCGACCAGCTGATCTTCCACTAGAGCGGGCCGGCTCCCGGGGCCCCGCTCCCACCTGCTCCCAACAGCCCCCGCCTACTCCCACCGAAAGGATCGGGCGGCGAGGAGGGGGGCGGCGACCGCCCACACGACCAGCACGACCCAGGCTCGGCCCGGTACCGACGCGCCGGCGGTGAGCGAGCCGTGGAGGGCGTCGGAGAGCGCGCCGGCGGGCAGCGCCTCGGCCACGTAGCGCAACCCGGCCGGGAGTTTGGACAAAGGGAAGATCATCCCGCCCAGGAGCAGCAGCAGGAGGTACAGCCCGTTGGCGGCTGCCAGGGTGACCTCTGCCCGCAGCGCCCCGGCCATCAACAGGCCCAGACCGGAGAACGCCGCCGTAGCCAGCAGCACCGCCGGCACGGCCAGGCCCACGGGGCCGCCCGGGTTCCATCCCAGGGCCAGCCCGATGCCGACCAGGACCGCCGCCTGGACCACCTCGACGACGGCGATGCTGGTCATCTTGGCGCCGAGCAGCCGGCCCCGGCCCAGAGGGGTGGAGCCGAGCCGCTTGAGCACCCCGTACTGGCGCTCGAAGCCGGTGGCGATGCCCAGGCTGACCATGGCGGTGGACATGACCGCCAGGGCCAGCAGCCCCGGGGTGAGGAACTGGACGGGGTGGCGCACCCCGGCCGGTTTGGGCAGCACGTCGACCAGCGAGAAGAACACCAGCAGGCCGACCGGGATGGCCAGGTTGAGCAGAACTGAGTCGCCCCGGCGGGCGGTGAGCCTGAGCTCGGCGCCGGTCTGGGCCCGCAGGGCCCTCATCGTCGGGTCCCCCGGGCCCCGGCCCGGCGCCGGCCGTGACGGCCCGTCCCGGCCACCTCCGCCTCGTCGTCCTCTTCGTCGGGGCCGGTGAGCCGGAGGAACACCTCTTCCAGGCGCGAGCCGGTCCGCAGGTCGCTGAGGGCCTGGTCCCGCTCGGCCAGCCAGGCGGTGACAGCGGCCACCGCGGCCGGGGTGCCCTCGGCGGACACGATGTACTCTCCCGGGCGGTCCTCGCGGGCCGGGGCGCCGAGCCGGGCGGCCAGCTCCGCCAGGTCCAGCCCGGCGGTCGAACGGAACCGGATCTCC
>JAKAXG010000293.1 GCA_021827225.1 Actinomycetes bacterium
ACTGCTCGCCGACCAGCTGCGCGCCCTGCAGCTGGCCGCCGGCGACACCGGCGCCGACGTCTGGGTGATGGCCCCGATGGTGTCGACACCGACGGAGGCGGCCGACTTCGCGGCGACGGTCCACGGCCACGGCCTGCCCATCGCCGGGGCCATGGTGGAGGTGCCGGCCGCCGCGCTGCGGGCCGGTTCCATCCTGACTCGGGTGGACTTCGTCAGCATCGGCACCAACGACCTGTCGCAGTACACCTTCGCCGCCGACCGCCAGATCGGCCAGCTCGCCGAGCTGCTCGATCCGTGGCAGCCGGCCCTCCTGGAGCTGATCGCCCTCACCGCCCGGGCCGGCCGCGATCTCGGCAAGTCGGTGTCGGTCTGCGGGGAGGCGGCCAGCGACCCGGCGCTGGCGGTGGTGCTGACCGGCCTGGGGGTGACCAGCCTGTCCATGGCCGCCGGCAGCGTCGCCGACGTGCGGGCCGCCCTGGCCGAACGGACCCTCGCCGACTGCGAGGCGGCGGCGTCCGCCGCCCTGGCCGCAGCGGGACCGGACGAGGCCCGGCGGGCCGTCTCAGCCGTGTCCTAATCCGGGGCGGGTGTTCCCGGCCCGGAGCGGTTTCTCCCCGCCCCGCCGGGACCGACCGGCGGGGCGGAAGCGGCCGGGAGGGTCACCACCATCCGGGTGCCGCCTCCGGGGCGCAGGGGCGATTCGGCCCTGACGGAGCCGCCCATGGCCCGGACCAGCTCGGCCACGATGGTCAGGCCCAGCCCCGACCCCATGGGCCGGGCCGGGTCGGGCCGGGCCGGCCCGGCCCGGGACGCGACCAGCCGGTCGAACACCCGGGGCAGCATCTCGGCCGGGATGCCGGGGCCGTCGTCGCTCACCCACAGCTCCACCCGCCCTCCACCGTCCGAGGCGGCGCCGACCCGGACGGTGGAGGTGGCGTAGCGCAGGGCGTTCTCCACCAGGTTGGCCGCCACCTGGCCCAGCCGGTCCGGGTCGGCCACCGCCGTGCAGTCACCGCCGGGGGGGTCCACGGTCAGGACCAGCCCCAGATCGGCGGCGGCCGGGGCGAAGCCGGCGGCGGCCTCCTCCAGCGACGAGCCGACATCCAGCGGCGCCATCTGCAGGGTGAAGCGCCGGGCCTCCAGGGTGGCCAGGGCCAGGAGGTCGGCCACCAGCCGTTCGAGGCGGCGGGCCTCCGAGGCGATGACCCCGGCGGCGGCGGCGGCGTCGGCGGTGGCGCCGTCCTCGATGGCCTCGGCGAAGCCCCGGATGGAGGTGAGCGGGGTGCGCAGGTCGTGGGAGACAGACCGCAGGAAGTGCCGCTCGGCCTCCTTGGCCCGGCCCAGGCCGGCGGCCATCGAGTTGACCGAGTCCACCAGCCCGGCCAGCTCCGGGTCGGTGTCGGGCGGGCGGGGCACCCGGGCGTCCAGGTCCCCGCCGGCGATGCGGCTGGTCACCTCCTGGGCGGCCCGGATGGGCCGGACGAACCGCCCACCGAGACGGGCGGCGACCAGGGCGGCGGCGGCCAGGATGATCAGCGACGACAGGGCGAACCACGGCCCGGCCGACGCCAGGGCCCCCGGCGGCCGGCGGGTCAGCACCACCACCTGGACCACCTGGCGGGGGGCGCCCAGGAGCTGGATGCGGGCCCGGTACGGCGCGGCCGCGAAGGCCACCCCGCCGGCCCGGCCCGAGACCGTCTGGAGGCGTAGCAGGTGGCCCGTCTTCAGATCGGCGGCGGTCAGGCCGGCCGGCAGGGCGGGTGGCACCCGGGGGGTGGTGGGGTCGAACAGCCGCCCGTCCGCTCTGACGGCGACGACCGTGGAGCCGTCCAGGCGCAGCGGGGCGCGCAGGGCGAGCAGCACGTTGCGCAACGCCCGGGCCGGGTCGGTCCGGTTGACCGTGTCGGCCTCCTGCTGCACGCTGGCGGCCAGCCCCTGCGCCTCCCGGGTGATCTCCCGCTGGGTCTGCACGTCGATGCTGTGCACGGCGAAGGCCAGGCTGAACAGCCCGGAGAGGACCAGCGTGACCAGCACCATGAGGACCATGGCCACGGTGAGGCGCCGGCGCACCGGTCAGTCCAGCCGGTAGCCCACGCCCCACACGGTGGCGAGGGGGAGGTGGGATCCGAACTTCTTGCGCAGCTGGCCGACGTGCACGTCGACGGTGCGCTCGTCGCCGTACCAGCCCACCCCCCACACCCCGTCGAGGAGCTGCCGGCGGGACAGGGCCAGGCCCCGGTTGCGGGCCAGGTAGGCGAGCAGCTCGAACTCCCTGGTGGCCAGGGGCACGACCCGCTCATCGATGCGGGCCTCGCGCCGGGCCGTGTCCACCTCGACCGCCCCGGCCCGCAGGACGGCGGAGCCGTCAGCCGGGGGCCCCTCGGCCCGGCGGATGATGGCCTTCACCCGGGCGGCCAGCTCCCGGGGGGAGAACGGCTTGACGACGTAGTCGTCGGCGCCCAGCTCGAAGCCGAGCACCCGGTCGACCTCCTCGTCGCGCGCCGTCAGCATCATCACCGGGACGGCGCTGGCGGCCCGGATCCGCCGGCACACCTCGAAGCCGTCCAGCGGTCCCGGCAGGCCGATGTCGAGGATCACCATCCGGGGCCGCTCCCGTTCCACGGCGCGCAGACCCGACTCGCCGTCGGCCGCCTGGATCACCCGGTGCCCGTCGCGTCTGAGGTACAGGTCGATGAGGTCGGCGATGTGCGGGTCGTCCTCGACCACCACGACGGTCCCCGCCTCGCTGGCCATGGCGCCCCAGTGTCGCACCTGCACGTGATGAAAGTTTGAAGTCCTGCGCCGGGCCGGGTGCCCGCCGCCGAGTAGGGTCGCCCGGCGATGCGGGTGGCCATGGTCTGTCTGGGCAACATCTGCCGTTCCCCCATGGCGGCGGCGGTGGCCTCGGCCCTGGTGCGCGACGCCGGCATGGACGGCCAGGTGACCGTCGAGTCGTTCGGCACGGCCGGCTACCACGTCGGGGAGTGCGCCGACCGCCAGGCCGAGTCAGCTCTGGCCCGCAACGGTTGGCCGGCCGGAGGCCACCGGGCCCGCCAGCTCGGACCGGCCGACATCGCCGCCGCCGACCTGGTGCTCTGCGCCGACCTGGCCAACCGGGAGGAGGTCCGCCGCCTGGCGCCGCCCGGCACCGACCTGACCAAGATCCGGATGCTGCGCTCCTACGACCCGCAGGGCGGCGAGCGCTCGGAGGTCCCGGACCCGTGGGGCCTGGACGACGCCGGCTTCGACCGGGCTCTGGCCATGATCGAGCGCTCCTGCCGTGGACTGGTCGCCGAGCTCGCCGCCCGTACCGGCTGAGCTCGGCGACGTCACCGTCGTCGGTCCGCTGGCGGCGAACGTGTGGCGGCTGCGCGGCCCCGATGGGGACCTGGTGCTCAAGGCCGGGCCGGGCGTCTCCGACGAGGCCGCCGGGCTGAGGAGGCTGGCGTCGGTGTCGGCGTCGCTGTCCGGGTCGGTCGCCGGCGACGGGCGGCGGCGACCGGCCGTGCCGGCCGTCGTGTGGGCCGGAGTCTGGGCCGGAGGCGACGTGCTGGTCACCGCCTGGGTGGAACCGGGACCACGGACGGCCGCTTCTGAGGCGGAGCTGGGAAGGGGCCTGGCCCGGCTGCACTCGGCGCCGGCCGACGCCTGGGGCGGGGGATCGTCGTGGATCGGCGCCTGCCGGGTGGATCCCTCCACCGCGCCCGACGCCGCCGGGTTCTACGGTCGCCGGCTCTCCGATCTGGCGGCCCGGTGCGGCCTGACCGCCGTGGTGGAGCCGTTGACGGAGCGGCTCCCCCGGCTGATCCCACCCGGGCCGGCCGCCGTGGTGCACGGGGACCTGTGGTGGGGCAACGTCCTGTGGGGTGCGGGGGACCGGCCGTGGTTGATCGACCCGTCGGTGCACGGCGGCCACCCGGAGGAGGACCTGGCCATGCTGGCCCTGTTCGGGAGCGTCCCCGACCGGGTCCTCGGCGCCTACCGCGAGACCCGACCACTGGACGACGGGTGGCCGGAGCGCACCGCCCTCTGGCAGCTCTACCCCCTGCTGGTCCACACCGTGCTGTTCGGCGGCGGCTACCGGGCGTCGGCCGAGGCCGCGGCCCGGCGCTACCTGTAGCGGCCGGCTCCGCCGGCGCCTGCGTTGCCGCCTCGCCGGCCGGTCCGGCGACGCGGCGAGGCCTGGAACCCGGCGCGGCGGTCAGGCTTACTGCGGCACACGGAGCTATCCGCTGAGAGCTGCTGCCGTCAGGCCCTGACTCGGTTCACGGTGCTCTGTTGCGCAGGACCCGACCACCGCGCCCGGTGCCAGGCCTCTGGCGAACAGGATAGCCTGTATCTTCCAGTAACTCCCCGGAGGGGTGCGAGAGCGGCCGAATCGGCACGATTGGAAATCGTGTGTGGGGCAACCCACCGTGGGTTCAAATCCCACCCTCTCCGCTCGGGGTACCTGCAAGAAGCGGGGCTCCCGCCCATGAACCCCCTCGCCCGAGGGCCTGCAGAGGCTCTCCGGCGAGGGGGTTCGTCGTTGTCGGCCGGGCTGCACACGGGTCCCAGGGCGTGTGAGCGTGTTTCTGGTGACACGTCGATGCCTCTGGTGACACAAATCCACCCCCGGGGTGGATTTGTGTCACCAACCGCAGCTGGGTCGGCGGCGGCCGGGCCCGGGCCCCGCCCCCCGAGGGGTGGCCACGTCACGTCGACAACCGGTTTGTCGACGTGACGTGGCCGCGACCGCCGGCCCCTCCGCCGCCCCCGCTGGCCCCGCCGGCCCGCCGGCAAGGTCGCAGGCAGCCTCTAATCTGACCGGGTGGCGTTGGACGAGCAGGTTCCCTACCAGGCGCTCTACCGGCGGTTCCGACCTCAGCGCTTCGCCGATGTGCTGGGTCAGGACCACGTCACCCGGGCGCTGAAGGCGGCGGTCAGGGACGGCAAGGTCGCCCACGCCTACCTGTTCAGCGGCCCGCGGGGGACCGGCAAGACCAGCACGGCCCGCATCCTGGCCATGGCCCTCAACTGCGAGAATCCCCAGGACGGCGAGCCCTGCGGGGTGTGCGGGTCCTGTGTGGCGGTGCGCCAGGGCACCTCGCTCGACGTCCAGGAGCTGGACTCGGCCACCAACCGGGGTATCGACGAGATGCGCGACCTGCTCAGCCGGGTGGCGCTCGGCACCCCCGGCCGCTGGAAGGTCTACATCGTCGACGAGGTCCACCAGATCACCTCGGCGGCGGCCGCCGCGCTGTTGAAGACCCTCGAGGAGCCGCCGGCGCACGTCATCTTCGTGCTGGCCACCACCGACCCGCAGAAGGTACTCGAGACGATCCGCAGCCGGACCCAGCACTTCGAGTTCCGGCTGCTCGGGTCGGAGATCCTGACCTCGCTTCTCGCCGACGTGGCCCAGCAGGCGTCGATCGACCTGACGCCGGAGGCCATCGACCTGGTGGTCCGCCGGGGTCACGGCTCTGCCCGCGATGCCCTTTCAGCCCTGGACCAGGTGGCGGCGGCCGGCTCCATCGAGGACGACTCCGGCACCGTGTCGGCCATCGTGGATGCCATCATCGAGCGCGATCCCGGCTCGGTGCTGGTCCGGGTGGCCGAGGCGTCCACCGCCGGCCTCGAGGCCCGCCGGCTGGGGACCGAGTTGCTGGAGTACCTGCGCAACGGGTTCCTGGCGACCCGGGCGCCGTCACTGGTGCTGCTGTCCGAGGCGGCTGCCGCGGAGGTCGAAGCCCAGGCCCGCAAGCTGGGGGCGGCCGCGCTGGTGCGGGCGATGGACCTGGTCGGGCAGGCGTTGATCGACATGCGCGACTCGGCTGACTCCCGGACCACCCTCGAAGTGGCGCTGGTCCGCCTGGCCGCCCCCGAGATGGACGACAGCCGGGCCGCCCTGGTGGAGCGCATCGAGCGCCTCGAGCGGGCGGTGGCGGCGGGGACGCCCGTGACCGGGGCCACCGCCCCGGCGGCGGCTGCGGCGGCGGCCGCCGTCAGCGCGGCGACAGCCGCGGCCGGCCCCGCCCCCGTCACCCCCGCCCCCGCCAGCCCG
>JAKAXG010000294.1 GCA_021827225.1 Actinomycetes bacterium
CGTCGTGGCCGGCGACACGTGCCCGCCCTCCCGACGGCAACAACAAGGTGCACAGCATCCTCACCGTCGTCGACTTGCCAGCCCCGTTGGGTCCCAGGAACCCGTAGATCTCGCCCTCAGCAACCCGCAGGTCGACACCGTCCACGGCGACGAAATCGCCGAACCGGCGGACCAGGGCCTCGGCCGCTATCGCCTCCTCACCAGACACGGCCGCCACCCTACGGCCGCCGGCGCCGGGTCAACAGATTGCTCAGACCGGATGTCGGGCCAATCCGGGACAGCGCCACTGCGCCGCCACGACCTCCGGGTGGGGCCGGTACATGCGCAGGATGACGAACCAGCTCTCGCCGGCCGAGGTGGGCAGCCAGTTCGCCGCGGCCGGTCCGTCGGGCCGTGTCGGCTGCAGGTGGATGGTGACGGCACCGTCAGCCTCGCGCTGCAGACCCTGCGTCCGGTCGCCGATGGAGTACCGGTTGGCCTCGTTGGGGATGAGGTTCATGTCGCCGGTGTAGGCGGTCAGGGACCAGAAGGCGTCGACCGGTGGTAGCTCGTCTGCCCCGAAGCGGAGTTGGTAGTGACCCCGGGGGGACAGCTGGCTGCCATCCGAGTCGGAGAAGTTGACCAGGTAGACGGCCTCGGCGGGGTCGTTGGCGACGATGCCCGCCAGGGACTGGTCGGCGGCACGCCTGAGGTAGTCGTCGCCGAAGCGGCCCTCCTGGGCGGGGGGATAGCGCCAGCCGTTGACGATGGTCGCCCAGTCCCCGCTGAGGAACTGCCGGCGGAGCAGAGGCAGTCCGACCGCGGCGGCGCGGGCCAGTTCCCTTTTCACCACTTCCGGCTGATCGTCGACGTCGAGGCCGGGTCCTACGCCTATCCGGGCGAACTGATCGAGCAACAGGGCGTGGTGGTCGGGAGGCGGGTTCTCGGCCAGCACGGCGTTGAGCGCCTTCCACGGGGCGAGCGGGTCGTCCTTCGGATCCGGCGGCAGGTAGACGGCCCGCCGTTCCGGCACCCGGGCGGGCGGCTCACCCCACAGGCTGAGCGGAGTGAGCCGGTACCGGTCCTGCAGGGCCCGCACCGCCGGGACGTCGTCGGGTCCGTCGACCAGCGTCCGGCCCAGCACCAGCAACCACGGTGTGGGAGAAGGCTGCACCTTCTTCACGCCGTCGGGGAGCTGCCCCCGCCATCCGGGGCGGACTATCGCATAGTGGCCGGCGTCTGTCCCGGTGGTCCGCTGGCCGACATAGGCGAAGTTGTCCGACGCGAAGGATGACAGCTCGAAGGTGAAGTACCGATCCCCCATGTCGGGATGCGAGAGGATCACCGGCTCGCGGCTCACGTCCACCCAGGCCAGCGAGTACAGGGTGTCGTTGTTGGGGCAACCGCCGTCGCGGTAGCGGGCGTCCATCAGGTCTCTCGCATGCCAGAAGTGGTTGACGGCGCCATGGGGAGAAGAGCCCGGCCGGTGGGCCTCCGCCACCCAATCGTGTCGAAGTCGGGCGTTGTAGATGTAGGGGTAGCCGTAGATGAACGCCTGCAGGCCCAGCGAGTAGGCGTACTCCGCCCGCCAGTCGTCGACCTGCCCGGTCAGAATCGGGAGAACGGTCTGGCGAATGACGGGGGCGGCGGCCTGCAGCCGGCGGGCCTGTCTGACCATGACATCGGGATGGCGGACAGCCGTGGCTGCGGCGCGTCCCGCGGCCGGGGCCAGCCGGCGAGCGGACTCGACGACGGTCCCGGGAACGTGCTCCACCGTCCGCGCACCTGCGTGACGCTGCGTGACCTGAGACATCATCGGCTCCTTCGCTCGGCAGATCTCTGAAGCTACGACCGACCCCGGGTGAAGCCATCCCCCGCTGGGGGTGACCGGCTGCGGCGGAGCCGAACCGCTCTACGCTGCTGTCGCGGTGCAGGCATTTTGTCGGGATCGGAGGATCTTTCTGAACCTTCTGCCCTCCTGCGGGCTCTCTAGAAGAAGCATGAGGCACCACGGCAGGAGCTCTGACGGTCGAACCGACCGACGTCGCAGGACCCGGGACGCCCGGTGAGGTCCGATGACGACTTCGAGGACCTCTTCGGCCGGGAGTTCCCGCGCCTGGCCGGATACTGCACCGGCCTGGTCGGCGATCGGGAGCTGGGCTGCGATCTGGCCCAGGAGGCGCTGGCCCGGACCTGGGCCCGGTGGGCGGCCGTGAGCGACCCGCGGGCGTACTCATACCTGGTGGCCACCAACCTGGCCCGCCGGCAGTGGAGGACCCGCACCCGCGAACAGCACGCCCGGACCGTCCTGGCCGCCGGCTCCGCTCAGCAGCCGGCCCCCGACGGAGTCGTCCGTGACCTGGTGGAACGCCTGCCCGACCGGCTGAGAGCGCCCACGCTGCTGCACTACTACGCCGACCTGCCGGTCGATCAGGTGGCCCGGCTTCTCCACCGGCCCCAGGGCACGATCCGGCGCCGCCTGCACGAGGCTCGCCGGGCCCTGGCCGGCCACCTGGTGGAGGGAACGGTAACGGCAGGCGGACAAGGAGGACCCCGGTCATGACAGGTGAGCTGTTCCCCCCCATCGAGCCGTCCGGGGGCTCCGACCAGGACCACCGGCTCCGCCGGGCACTGGACCGGGTGGCCCAGCTGAGGCGCCGGCGCCGCCGGGTGGGGGCTGCGGTAGCCATGACGGTGGCGGCGGCGGTGGCCGTTCCCCTCGCCGTCAGCGGTCACGGTCGCACAGCCGGGATCGAGGTGGCGACCGGCAGCAGCACCACCAACCCCGCTCCGCCGGCCCCGGCCGTCCCGGCGGTGACCGCCTCCCCCCACAGCGGGCTGGTCGGGGGCCAGAGAGTCCTGGTCGACGTCTCCGGGTTCCCGGCCGGCGCCACTATCGAGATCTCCGAGTGCCCCGGAGCGACCCCACCGGCTCGGATGGCCGACTGTGTCCAGCCGGCCACGTCCGCGGTCTACACGACGGGAGGCAGCCGGCGGTCCGTGCCGTTCGTGGCCGTGCCCGCCCTCGGTGGGACCGGTGGATCGGCCCCCACCGTGTGCCGGAACCAGTGCCTCCTCGTGGCCGTGGAGATCAAGTCCGAGTCGGGAGCACCCCCGGACCCGCCGCCGGCCGCCTCCACCCCGCTGTCGTTCGCGGCCGGCACCGGCGGCGGCCTGGGGGACTCGTCCCTGACGGATCTGACGTGGGTGAGCGCGACCGACGGATGGGCCCTGGCCTCCCAGCCGTGCGATACCGGCACCTGCGCCCGACTGGCACACACCACCGACAGCGGATCCTCGTGGCACGCCATGGCCGACCCCCCGGCCTCGGTCGCCGACCTCTACGCAGGCGGTGGGTGCCCGACCGGCGGAGCCTGCGTCCGGGCGGTCCGCTTCGCCACCCCGGAGATCGGATATCTCTTCGGACCCGGTCTGCTGATGACCACCGACGGCGGCCGCACCTGGGCGCCCCAGCCCGGGCCGAAGGTGGAGGCGCTCACCGTCGACGGCGGCCGGGTGCTGCGCGTCGCCTACGACCACACCGGCTGTCCCGGTCCCTGCCACCCGGTGCTGCAGCAGTCTTCGGTCGGCTCCGCCACCTGGAGCACCGTGGTCGGATCCCTGGCCTACCCGGCGCGCAGCTCCTCCGCCCAGATCGCCGTGTCCGGCTCGTCGGCCGTCGTCGCCATGTACGGCAGCCAGGCCGGCCCGGTCAGCGCCCGGGCCGTCGTGTACCGCTCGACCGACTCGGGTGCCACCTGGACCCGGCGGGGCGACCCGTGCCCGACCGGCGCCGGACCCGGCGGTGAGATCGACCTGGTGGACCTGGCGTCGGGGCCCGACGGGCTCCTCGCCGGCCTGTGCCGGAGCCACGGGCAGGGTGACGAGTTCGAGATCACCTCGACCGACGGCGGGGGCAGCTGGACCCGCTCGGCTTCCCTACCCCACTCGTCGGGACCGCTCGACCTGGTCGCCGTTCCCGGCCCGTCCACCCTGGTGGTGTCGACCGGCGGCACCGGTGGAGCCGGCTCCTACACCGCCCGACTGCTGGTGTCCACCGACGGCGGTGGGCACTGGAGCACCGCCGCCACCGATCCCCAGCAACTCACCCAGAGCGGGACCCCCGGGTGGCTGGGGTTCGAAACCCCGGCGGTGGGCCGCTGGATCGGCGATCCCCACGGCATCTGGGACACCACCGACGGCGGGCGGCACTGGAGGTACCGGGCCTTCCCGTGACCTCCCCGACCGGGTCCAGCCCGCGCTCGGCTGACATCGCCCTGGACAAGGCCCAGGTCGGGATCACCAGCGACGTCCAGCTGTACTGCGGCATCAATGACTGACCGGCGCCGGGCCGAAGTGCGGGTGACCAGACCATCGTCGATGGGGGGCGTAGAGTCGTCCTCGGCCACCGGAAAACGGCACCAATACTGACAGGCCGTCGCCCCTACCGGTGCAGGGTTCGACACGCAGCGAACCCGGAGGTTGTGTCGTGGTGGCTCCCAGAACTTCGAGGCCGGGACCAGCGCGTCCCAGCCCCTCGGCGGCAGCGTCGCCTCGCGCGGGAACCGTCCAGGTCCTCAGCGCCCTCGTGCTGATCGGCCTGCCCTTCGCCGGGCTGGTCTGGGCCGCTGTGTGGGCGTGGGAGGGCAGTGTCAGCCCGATAGCGCTGGCCATCGCGGCCGGGATGTACCTGCTGACCGGCCACGGGGTATCGGTCGGGTTCCATCGGATGCTCACCCACCGCAGCTTCCGGCCATCCCGGGGTCTCAAGATCGCGTTGGCCATCGCCGGATCGATGGCCGCAGAAGGATCGGTGTTCACCTGGGTGGCCCAGCACCGCCGCCACCACGCCTACGCCGACACCGCCGGCGACCCCCACTCACCGTGGTGCCACGGCACCGGGTTCCTACCGCAGCTGAGAGGCCTGTGCCACGCCCACGTCGGCTGGTTCTTCCGGTCCAACCCGTCCCATCCGGAACGGTGGATCCCCGACCTCCTGGCCGACCCCGACCTGCGGGTCGTCTCCCGGACCGCGACGCTCTGGGTGCTGCTGTCCCTGGCGCTGCCGACCCTGCTGGGCGGCCTTCTGACCGGCACCCTCGACGGAGCGCTGGCCACGCTGCTGTGGGCGGGCGCCGGACGGATATTCCTACTCCATCACGTCACCTGGGCGGTCAACTCGATCGGGCACATGTTCGGGAACCGACCCTTCCGCACCCGCGACAACAGCACCAACTTCGCCCCGCTGGCCCTCCTCAGCTTCGGGGACTCCTGGCACAACGCCCACCACGCCCACCCCCGTCTGGCCCGCCACGGGATCGACCGCCACCAGGTCGACTCATCGGCCAGGCTGATCCGATTGTTCGAGCGGCTCCACCTGGCGTCCGACGTGAACTGGCCCAACCCGCACACCGCCAGACGTCGACTCTCACCGGCCTAGGACCGCGCCGACCCCGCGGCGTCCAGCCGGGGAGCACCGGCGGGCGGGAACGGGATCCGTAACGCTCCCCCGACGGGAGGTCAGGCGGCGCTGCCCCGCTGACCCGGGGTCACCACAGCTACCGGCGGAACGCCGCGAGGAAGTCCCGCTGGGAACCGGCGACATAGCGGCTGGGCGGGTAGTACATCCACCCGGCCAGGTTGGTGGCGCTCCCTTGGGTGAAGGACGTGAAGAGGGGCCACATGCAGTTGATGTCCATCTCCATGGCCTCCACCGCCCCGGCGGCGATGAGGACGCGGGCCAGGTCCGCCGGGTAGAGGGCCGGCCCGGCGGCGTAGAGCAGGTTGCCGTAGCGGTCCACCCCCAGGCCGGAGCGGCAGGTCCTCTCGATCCCGGCGACGACGGCGCCCCAGTCGCTGTTGATGCCGGCGTTCGGCGCCGGAGCGCTGTGGTCGACCAGGACGGTCAGGTTCTGCCGGACCGACGCCACCCCGGCCAGCGACGGGCCGAAGTCCCGGCCCCACACCCCGACCCTCGGGACACCGTTGGTGTCGATGACCAGCGAAGCGGCTCCGTTGAGCAGCGGGAAGGGCATCTGACCCTCGGAGTACCAGCAGATCG
>JAKAXG010000295.1 GCA_021827225.1 Actinomycetes bacterium
ACGACGGCGTCATCGACGCCGGAAGGTTCAAGATCCCCCAGGACAACGTGCAGCCGGCCAGCCTGGACCTGCGCCTGGGCGAGGTCGCCTACCGCATGCGCTGCAGCTTCCTGCCCGGGAACAATCTGGTGGAGGACCGCCTCCGGGAGCTGACCATCGACCGGCTGGACCTGCGCGGCGACGGCGTGGTCCTCGAGACCAACCGCCCCTACCTGGTCCCGCTGAAGGAGCGGCTGCGCCTGCCGCCGGGCATGCGGGCCAAGGCCAACCCCAAGAGCTCCACCGGGCGCATCGACGTGTTCACCCGGGTCATCACCGACCGCAGCTACCGCTTCGACGAGATCGCCGACGGCTATGAGGGCCAGCTGTACCTGGAGGTGGTGCCCCTCTCGTTCGCAGTGCGGGTCAGGGAGGATCTCACCCTCAACCAGCTGAGACTGTCGGTCGGTCGCAGCGAGCTGACCGACTCGGACATTCTCGAATACCACCGCCGTCAGCCGCTGCTCTACACGGACGGCAGGGCGGTGCCTCCTGAGGACGTGACCCTCTCCAACGGCCTGTTCCTGAGCCTGGACCTGCGGGGCGATTCGGGCGGCCACGTCGGGTACCGGGCCCGGGAGAACGCCCCGCTGCTGGACCTGACCCGTCCCGAACCGGTGGACCCGGAGCCGTTCTGGGAGCCGGTGCGCAGGGAGGGCGCCGACCGGGTGGTGCTCACCGAGAAGAAGTTCTACCTGCTCATGTCCGAGGAGGCGGTGGTGATCCCGCCCGGTCTGGCCTCGGAGATGACCGCCTACGACCCCACCAGCGGGGAGTTGCGCACCCACTACGCCGGGTTCTTCGATCCCGGCTTCGGCTACGACGCCGAGGGCCGCTTCTCCGGCTCGAAGGCCGCCCTGGAGGTCCGGGCCCACGACGTGCCGTTCATGATCGAGCACGGCCAGCGGGTCTGCAAGCTGACGTTCGAACGGATGATCGAGGAACCGACCATCCTCTACGGGCGCGAGCCGGCGTCCAACTACCAGCGCCAGAGTGAGGCACTCGGCAAGCACTTTCTGCGCCGCCGCTGATGACCCGGCGGGGCCTGGCGCTGTTCGCGCTGATGTCGGTGGTATGGGGCATCCCCTACCTCATGATCAAGGTGGCGGTCCGCCATCTGAGCCCGGCGATGGTGGTGGAGGGCCGCACCTTGATCGGGGCCTGCCTGCTGCTGCCCCTCGCCCTGCGCCGGGGCGGGGTCCAGCCGCTGGTGCGGGTGTGGAAGCCGCTCCTGGCCTACTGCTGCTGCGAACTGGCCGTCCCGTGGTTCCTGCTGTCCAGCGCGGAGCAGAAGCTGCCCAGCTCGCTGTCGGGCCTCCTGGTCGCCACCGTCCCGCTGATCGCCGTGCTGATCGCCACCCTGGCCGGCCGCCGTCCGGTGACCGACGCCCGGGGGCTGGTCGGGCTGGTCATCGGCCTGGGAGGCGTCGGGGTGCTGCTGGGCCTCGACGTGGGGGGCAGCGACCTGGGATCGGTGGCCCAGGTGCTGGTGGTGGCCGTCGGCTACGCCGTCGGACCGCTGATCGCCGCGACCTATCTGGCCGACTGCTCCAGCCTGGCGCTGGCGGCGGTGTCGCTGGCCGTGGTCGCCGGGGCGTACCTGCCGGTGGCGGCGACGCAGGTGCCCGCCCGGGTGCCGCCCGCCGCCGTGATCGCCGCCGTCGTGGTGCTCGGGGTGGTGTGCACCGGGCTGGCCTTCGTGGCCTTCTTCGAATTGCTCAAAGAGATGCCCCCTACGCAAGCCACCGTCATCACCTACTTCAACCCGGTGGTGGCTGTCGTCCTCGGGGTCGCCGTGCTGGGAGAGCCGTTCAAAGCGGCGACCGCCGTGGGCTTCGCGCTGATCCTGGCGGGTTCGTGGTTCGCCACCGGCCGCACCCGCCGCCGCGAGACCGAACGGCCGGCGGGCTGACGGCCGGCGACTCAGGGATCGGAGCACCACCCGCCTGAGCAGAGCGCTCCGCCCCGGTCACGCCGTCGAGCGCCGCTCGGAAGCGGCGCTCGACGGTTGAAGCTCAGTTCCGGGGTCGGCCCGCTACCAGCGGTACCAGCCCCTTCTCACCCCGGCGCTCTCGCCCCTGGCCACGGCGAATCCGATCAGCCAGAAGATGAAGACTATGGCGGCGATGATCCACAACCAGTGCAGGGCGAAACCCACGCCACCAAGGATGAGTGCAAGCAGCAGGACTGCCAGAATGACTCCCACGTTCAACTCCTTCCATTCGTCCTATCGGACGGTTCAGAAACTGGCCTGACGGGTCTCGTCCACCGTGGTGCCCGACACGGGGTCCTGGTAGACGGTGCGACGCCGGCTGGCACCGCCGAAGCCACCCCACGAGCCCCAGAACGCCAGGGAAATCAGGAAGCCGACAGCCCCGACGATCATGAGGATCACGCCGATGGTCTGGATGTTGAAGCTCGAGGAATGCACCGTGGTGGCGAACTTCAGGATGGCGCCGATTGCAAAAACGACGATACTGGTTCCAACGCCCATTGCGGTATTTACTCCTTAAGTTATTGGCAGCGACGGTCTCATTTTCGCTGCTGAAAAACCTGTACCCAAGGGGTTGCGTCATCCAAACCTTTTCGGGTATGGGAGGCCGGACGGGATTGACCGGTTTGTCCGTTATGTCGGGAGTAGCGACGCTCTCAGCCGGGTAGGGCCGCAATGCGATAATGCAGGCCGACATTGGGGAGGCTCGGATTGGCCGGCTACAGGCCGAAGCATCAGGTGGGCGGCGGCCAGCAGCCCCGGAGGTGGCGGCTCGTGGCGGCCGTGGCGGTCGTGGTGGCCGTTCTGGCCGGCGCCGGCGCCTACGCCGGGGTGTCGGCGGGGTCCGGCGGTGGCGGCCGGCGTTCGGTGCGGGCCGCCGGCGGGTCGCCGCCGTCCTCCCGCCCCTCCTCCACGTCCTCCCCTTCGTCCACTCCCCCCACCACCGCCGTACCGGTCTCGGCTCCGTTCACCGCCGCCGACACCGCCGCCTGGGTGGCCCAGGAGAACGCCAAACCCGGCACCACGGCGTGGAAGCTGACCCGGCCGGCCACCGCCCATCAGATCGAGGGGTACGCCAACACGGTCAGCATCGAGGCGGGCGGGGCGGTCCAGCTGTACGTCTCCACCACCTCTCCGACGTGGAGCGTCCAGGCCTTCCGGATGGGCTACTACGGCGGCGCCGAAGGCCGCCTGCTGTGGTCGTCGCCGCCGACCCTGACAGGTGTGGTACAGCCCGCCTGCCCGGTGCAGAAGCCGCTCAACACGGTCCAGTGCAGCTGGCAGCACCCTCTCACCGTCTCCACCGCCGGATGGCCGCAGGGGGCCTACCTGTTCAAGCTGCAGGCCGCCGCGGGATGGCAGTCCTACATCCCCCTCACGCTGCGGGACGACGCCAGCCACTCGGCCTACCTGATCAACGACAGCGTGACCACCTGGCAGGCGTACAACCTCTACGGGGGGTACGACCTCTACCAGGGAGCCAACGGGTCGCTGGCCACCCGGGCCCGTGCCGTCTCGTTCGACCGGCCGTACGCCCTGGGCGGGGGCGCCGGGGACTTCCTCGGCCTCGAGCTGCCCATGATCTCCATGATGGAGTCGCACGGGCTGGACGTGAGCTACACGACCGATGTGGACGTGGCCGAGCATCCGGGACTGCTGAAGCAGCACCGGACCTTCGTGTCGCTCGGCCACGACGAGTACTACAGCCTGAGCATGTACCAGGGGCTGACGGCGGCCCGCAACGCCGGCGTCAGCCTCGTCTTCCTCGGCGCCAACGCCGTCTACCGCCACATCCGGCTGCAGCCCACCCCCCTCGGGCCCGACCGGCTGGAGGTCGACTACAAGGACGCCACGGCCGACCCGTTGTACGGCGTCGACAACGCCGACGTGACCCCGTGGGCCTGGCGGGACCCGCCGAACAACGCCCCTGAGAGTGCCCTGCTCGGCGAGATGTGGCAGTGCAACCCGGTGAAGGCCGACATGGTGGTCACCGACCCCTCCAGCTGGGTCTTCGCCGGCACGGGGCTCACCGCCGGCACCCACATCCCCAACATCGTCGGGCCGGAGTACGACCACTTCAGCCCCTCGGTCCCCAACCCGGGCAACGTCACCGTGCTCAGCGTGTCACCCGTTGACTGCAGCGGCCGGCTGAGCACGGCCAACATGACCTACTACAGCGCCCCGTCCGGGGCCGGGGTGTGGGACACCGGCACCATCGACTGGGTGGGCCAGGTGCTGAGCAGCTGCGCCACCTGCGCCGCCCCCAACGCCGTCACCCGGACCACCGACAACGTCCTCGCCGCGTTCGGCGCCGGCGACCCGGGCAAGGCCCATCCCTCGACGGCCAACATGGGCGGGGCGCCGCCCGGCCACGCGACCGGCGCCACCATGGGGCCGCCGGGGGTGCCGGCGCCGGCGGGGGCCGGCGGGACCTAGACCAGCGGGGCCGGCGGGTGCCGGGCGCGTGCACGAACGCGCCACGATCTTCACCGCCCCAAAGATCGTGTCCCGAATACGCGCGAAACGGTGCCACAACGCGCCACGATCTTCCCCGGCTGCAAGATCCTGTCCCATCGCGGCACGCGCCGGCGGCGCCGTCGCGGGAGTGCGCGGCTCGGGAGGGTCAGCCGCGGGCGGCGGCGCGCATCAGCAGGGGGAACACCGCCGCTCTCATCTCGTCGTCGGACATCACGGAGGTGAGATGGACGACGGTCCATCCGTGAGCGGCCAGGATGTTGTTCCGCCGGCGATCGTGGTCGAACTTGCTCCGCGACCGGCTGCGGGTGTTCCAGCCATCGGACTCGACAGCCACCCTGCGGTCGGGCCAGGCGATGTCGAGCACGAACACCCGGTCTTGGAGGACCACCTGGTACTGCACCTCGAACGGGCCGAAGCACGCCAGCGCCCGGATAACCCGCCCCTCCAGGTCGGGCTCACCGTTGGGCGAGATGCGCTGAGCCAGCACCTGGCGCAGCCGGATCACCCCGGTGCGGTAGCCGGCCCGGTTGACGGCGTCCTCCAGGGACGGGAGATCCCAGAGTCGGGCTATGAGCCCCTCGTCCACACACGTGGCGATGAGGCCGCTCGGGAGGTCCGGGGCGATGTCCACGAGAGTCCGTACCGCCGTGGTGACGCGCACCCCCCTGTGCTCCTGCCAATCAGAGGGCGAGAGGTTGGCCACCCGATGGATCGAGACACCGGCCATGCGCGGATGGCGGGGCGCGGGCACAGTCAGATGGACCGCAGCCACCGGCGCGATGCCGGGTAGCCGGTGCGCCCGAGCGGCGGTGTAGTGCGACAGCGCCGTTCCCTCGCCTCCGAGCAGGCTCACGGCGACGGCCTCCTGCCAGTCCGAGGGAGCGCTGGCGACGCTGTAGGCGCCGGGGCGGATCTCGACCAGCCAGCCCTCGGCCCGCAGCGAGGTCAGCACCCGGCGGCTGAGCGCGGCCTCGCTCAGCTGGCGACCGAGAACCACCCCGTGCTGGCGATCGGCGATCTCGAGGACGGCTGCGATGATCCCACGCCGCACCTCTACAGTCACAGCATGAAACTACATGTAATCGCTACAGCAGTCCAGTGGCCGCCTTGGCGAAGTCGATGGCGAAGGACGAGACGCCGGCCGCGATCGTGAACGCCACCGTGACCAGCAGGACGGCAGCCACCACCATCGGTACCCGGGCGGTGGGCGCCGGCGGGGCGTCCAGCCCCAGCGCGGCGGGGGACGTGTCGAGGGTGGCGATCGGCTCCAGCCCGGCGCCGAACACGCCCGGCTCGCCGAGCTCGCCGTCCCCGTAGGCGGGCCCGGTGGACCCGGCGGGCGTGGTGGTGGCGACCGCTCCGGCGGGGGCCGGTGCCGCCGCGGATCCGCCGGTGGCGGGTACGCCGCCCAGGGGTACAGAGGCGCCGCCGGTCGGGGAACCGACTCCCGCCGGCACCGCGCCCGGCCGACCGGGACGGCCGGCGACGCCGGGGGCCCCGGCGCCGGCGCCGGCGAGGGCGCCCTCAGCC
>JAKAXG010000296.1 GCA_021827225.1 Actinomycetes bacterium
CTGCCGGCCGGGGTGCCGGTCAGCGGTGTGGCCGGCGACCAGCAGGCCGCCCTGTTCGGGCAGGCCTGCTTCTCCCCCGGCATGACCAAGAACACCTACGGCACGGGCAGCTTCGTCCTCATGAACGTCGGGGCGGACCTGCCCTCCCCGGTGGAGGGCCTGCTCTCCACGGTGGCCTGGTCGCTCGGCCAGGTATCCCCCGCCACGACCTCCTACGCCCTGGAGGGGGCCATCTTCGTCACCGGGGCGGCGGTGCAGTGGCTGAGGGACGGGCTGGGGATCATCGGGGCGGCCCCCGAGATCGGCCCACTCGCCGGGTCGGTTCCCGACAGCGGCGGCTGCTTCTTCGTGCCGGCCCTCACCGGTCTGGGCAGCCCGTGGTGGGATCCCCACGCCCGGGGCACGGTGGTGGGACTGACCCGCGGCACCGGGAGGGCCCAGCTGGCCCGGGCCGCGGTGGAGGCCATGGCGTTCCAGACCGCCGACGTGATCGACACCATGGTCGAGGCCTGCGGACACGGCCTGGCGGAGCTGCGCGTCGACGGCGGGGCGTCGGCCATGGATCTGCTGCTGCGCATCCAGGCCGACCTGCTCGGGGTCCCGGTGAGGCGCACCGCCAACAACGAGACCACCGCCCTCGGGGCCGCCTACCTCGCCGGGCTGGCCGAAGGGGTGTGGTCGTCGCTGGAGGAGGTCGCCTCGGTCTGGCGGGCCGACGTCGCGGTGCAGCCGGAAGGGGATGACCCGCCGGTGAGGGCCGCCCGCTCGTCGTGGCGGCGGGCCGTCGAGCGGGCGCTGGCCTGGGACCAGCCGTCCCGGCCGGGCTGACCCTGGGGCCCGCCCCGCCGCGCCGGAGGGCTCAGCAGGCGCTGGGATGGGCCAGCCGGCCGCTCCTGGCCATCAGTTCGCCCCACCGGGCGTCGCCGATGCGGGCCAGGGCGGTCAGCTGGCGCCGCTCCCGGATGCGGAACGGTCGCCCTTGCCGGCCCAGCAGCAGCACCAGCCCGGCCGCGTCGAGATCCGCCCACGCCACGTCGTCGGGGGCCGCCTCGCCGGGCCGGGGCGCCACCGCCGCCCGGCTCCCCTCCAGGAACGCCCTCAGCCACGGCCCGGGGGGCACCGGACCCACGGCCACGGCCGGGTCCACGCCCCCCAGCTCCATGACCGTGCCCCAGTCCGACTGGAAGTCCCTGAGGCTGGAGCGCACCAGGCTGGCCAGCAGCGGCTCCACCGCATGCTGGCTGACCAGGCCGACCGCCGTCTCCAGGGCGTCGAGGCGGGGGTCCACCAGGGCGTCGCTGGCCCGGCGCACGTCCTCGACGTCGACCCCGTCCACCTCGCTGATCTCGGCCACCAGCAGGTCGACGAGGGACTCCGAGGGCAGGTCCACCACCAGTTCGTCGATGGCCCGCCCGCCGCCGCGCTCCAGGATGTCGATGCCGATCAGGTCGCCTCGCACGGCGCCGATTCGGCTGGCCACGGCGCCGAGGGCACCCGGACGGTCGGGCACCCAGATCCGGACGGTGTAGAGAGGCACGCCGGCCACGCTAACAACGGATTGTGAACCCGCGGTTACCGGATCGCTCCGGGGGTGTTACACCGCCGGCCCGCTCCCCTCGGCCGCGGGGGCCGGCGCCACCACCGGGTCGTCGCCGCCCGGCGGGCACGGATCGGCCTCGGATCCGGGCGCCGCCATCCGGCCCCGGTCCCGCCTGGCGTAGCAGTCCACCCTCTCCTGCCCGGACAGGTCGGCTATGGCGGCCATGATCGCGTCGGTGCAACGCCTCAGGTCCTCCGCCTGGAGGGGCGGGTCACCCGGGTCGCGGGCCGGGATCTCGATGGGCCGTCCCATCTTCAGCCGGACCGGCTTGAAGACCTTGGGTCGCACCACCCCGATCGGCTGCACCTCGGCGGTGCCGAACTGGGCCACCGGGATCACCGGCGCCCCGCACTGCATGGCCAGGCGGGCCACGCCGGTGTGGCCCCTGTACAGCCTCCCATCGGGCGAGCGGGTGCCCTCGGGGTAGATCCCGAGCACCCCGCCGGCCATGAGCACCTCCCGGGCCGCGGCCAGCGCCCGCTCCGAGGCGCTGCCGCCGTCGCGCTTGAGCGGGATCATGCCGACCGCCCGGAAGAACCAGGCGGTCTTCCGGTTCTCGAAGTACTCGGCCTTGGCCACGAACGTCACCCGCCGGGGGACGCAGAGCGGCAGGAAGATGCTGTCGATGAACGACTGATGGTTGCAGGCCAGGATGACGGGGCCTTTCCTGGGCACGTTCCGCCGGCCCTCCACCCGGACCCGGTACAGGACCAGGAGGATCGGTGTCAGAACCGCTTTGAGTACCCAGTAGGCCACGCCGTCACCCCAATTTCGTCAGAGCCTTACGCATGTTGCGGATCGCCTGCTGGACCCGCTGTTCGTTCTCGATGAGAGCGAAGCGGACAAATCCCTCGCCGCCCTTGCCGAAGCCTACTCCCGGGGAAGTGGCCACCTCTGCTTCGGTGACCAGGAATTTGGCGAACTCCAGGGAGCCCATTTCAGCGTAAGGCTCGGGGATGGGCGCCCAGACGAACATCGTCCCCCGGGGCGGCTCTATCTTCCAGCCGATCCGGTTCAGCCCGTCGCAGAGGGCGTTGCGGCGGGAGCGGTAGATGTCGTTCACCTCCTTGGGGTACTCGGTGGCCTCGTTGAGGGCCACGATGGAGGCGATCTGGATGGGCTGGAAGGTCCCGTAGTCCAGGTAGCTCTTCAGCTTGGTCAGGGCGGCGACGATCTCGGGGTTGCCCACCATGAACGCCACCCGCCAGCCGGCCATCGAGAAGCTCTTGGTCATGGTGTAGAACTCGACCGCCACGTCCTTGGCCCCGGGGACCTGCAGCACCGACGGCGGCTGGAAGCCGTCGAAGGCGGTGTCGGAGTAGGCGAAGTCGTGGACGAGGATCACGTCCTGCTCCCGGGCGAACTGCACCAGGCGCTCCATCCAGGCCAGATCCACGCACTCGGTCGTGGGATTGTGCGGGAAGGAGAAGACGATCACCCGCGGCCGGGGCCAGGTGGACTCCCAGCTGTTCATCAGGTTGGCGAAGAAGTCCTGGTCCGGGCCCAGCTGCACCTGCTGAACGTCGGCGCCGGCGAAGAGCGGGGCGTAGATGTGGATGGGGTAGCTGGGGGTCGGCACTAGCGCCGTGTCGCCCGGACCGACCAGGGTCCACATCAGGTGTGACAGGCCCTCCTTGGCCCCGATGGTCGTCACCACCTCGGTGTCGGGGTCCAGGTCCACGCCGAAGCGGCGCATGTAGAGATTGGCAACCGCCAGACGCAACTTGGGGATGCCCCGGGACGCCGAGTACCGGTGGTTGCGGGGATTTCGTGCCGCCTCTGCGAGCTTGTCCACTGCTACGTCCGGGCTCGGGATGTCGGGATTCCCGAAACCCATGTCCACCACGTCGCGCCCGGCCCGGCGGGCCTCGTCGCGTAGTTCGTTGATAATGGCGAAGACGTAGGGCGGCAGCCCGTTGATCCGGCGAAACTCCACGCTGAGAGGTTAGTGGTCGGCCGCTTCTACGACGGGGCAGTTTCCGTGCCGGGCCGCCGGGTCACAGGGAGGCGGCCAGGAGACCGGCGCCCACCGCCCCCGCCTCGGCCCCGAGCGAGGCGGCCACTATCTGCACCGGCGGCCTCACGGTGGCCGCCTCCACCAGGTCCAGGAAGGCCCGTCTGGTCGGTTCCAGGAGCACCTCTCCGGCCTGCACCAGCCCGCCGCCCAGCACGATCACCTCGGGGTCGAACAGGTTGGTCAGGTTGGCCAGGCCCACGGCGACCCACCAGGCGAAGCGGTTCATGATCTCCAGCGCGGCCGGTTCTCCGGCGGCGGCCGCGGCGGTGACGTGCTCGCCCTTCACCGCCTCTGGATCCCCTCCGGCCATCGCCACCAGCTCGGCGGCCGCCCCCGCCACCGCCATCTCCCGGGCCAGGCGGCCCAGCCCGGATCCCGACGCGAACCGCTCCCAGCAGCCCCGCTTGCCGCACGGGCACTGCGGCCCGTTGGGGTCGATGACCATGTGGCCGAACTCCCCGGCGTAGCGGTTGGCTCCCTCGACCAGCCGCCCACCCGAGACGATCCCGCCGCCGATCCCGGTCCCGAGCGTGACCATGAGCATGTCGTTGTAACCCCGCCCCGCTCCCCGCTCGTGCTCCGCCCAGCACGCCGCGGTGGCGTCGTTGCCGATCCAGAACCGGCACCCCGGCTGGGCCGCCTGCAGGGCCGCTCCGAGGCCGGCGCCGGTCGCCCCCTGCAGGTTGGGGGCGAAGACCAGCCGGCCCTCCTTGTCGACCAGCCCGGGCACGCCCACCCCCACCGAGGACGGGTGACCCTCGGTCAGGCGGCGGGCCGCCGCCATGACCTCCTCGACCAGTTCCTCGCCGCTGCGGGGGGCGGCGGCCAGCTCGTCGGCGATCACCGCCCCGTCGGCTTCCAGCCGGATGGCCAGCAGCTTGGTGCCGCCGATGTCCACCCCGACCGCCCCGGCCATCCCGGACCCTGCAGCGCCCATTCAGCCCGAAACCCGGTTGAGGAGCCGGCGCATGCCGGCCAGCCACCGGTCCCGGTCGGCGACCTTGGCCTGCTCGTAGCCGGCCACCTGCGGGTGGGGCAGGACCAGGAACCGGTTGGCCCGGATGGCGGCCACCACGTCGTCGGCCACCACCGACGGCTCCAGGATGTCCCCGCTGGCCTTCAGCTCCGCCTCGCTGGTGGCGTCCCCGCCGGTCACCATCGGGGTCCGCACCCCCTGCGGGCACAGGCAGTGGAACTGCACCCCGTTGCCCCCGTAGTTGACCGCCAGCCACTCGGCGATGGCCACCGAGGCGTGCTTGGTCACCGTGTAGGGGGCGGACTGCATCATCATGAGCAACCCGGCGGCCGAGGCGGTGACGACCACCGCCCCCCGGCCCCGGTCGGTCATGCCCGGCACCACGGAGCGGGCGGCGTGGACGTGGGCCATGGCGTGCACCCGCCAGCTCTGCTCCCACGCGTCGTCCTCACCGAGGCCACCCCCGGTGGCGATCCCGGCGTTCGAGCAGTAGATGTCGACCGGCCCCAGCCGGCTCTCCACCTCATCCACCATGCCCCGCACAGAGGAGCGGTCCCCGACGTCGGCGGCCAGGCCGATGGCCCCCGGGATGCCGGCCGCGGCCTCCGCCGCCCTGCCCGCGTCGAGATCGACGATGGCCACCCTGCACCCTTCCGCGGCCAGGCGGGACCCCAGCGCCCGCCCGATGCCGCCCGCGCCACCGGTGACCACCGCCACCGCCCCGGAGAAGTCGAACTCGCTCATGGCCCCACACCCTAGGCGGGGCAGCGCCGGGCGCCGGTGGCGTTGAGGGCGGCCCACCGGGCATGCCCTCCCATGTCATGTCACGCACCGCTGCGGTGGCCGGTTGGCGCTCCGGGGGGCGCGGATCGAGGGAGTCTGTCGATCCAGCTCAGCGATCGGAGAACCGGTGGAGGGCGACGGCAGCCGCGGTGGCCACGTTGAGCGAGTCCACCCCGGCGGCCATCGGGATGCGGGCCACCCGGTCGGCGGCGGCCATGGCCCCGGCCGAGAGCCCGTGCCCCTCCGAGCCCACCATCAGCGCCACCGGCCCGCTCACCTCGGCGGCCACGTCGCCGATCTCCCCGTCGCCGGCCGGGCTGAGGGCCACGACGGTGAACCCGGCCCGGCCCAGCCCGGCCAGACCAAACGGCCAGTCCCCCACCCGGGCGAAGGGGACCTGCAGCACGTGGCCCAGCGACACCCGCACGCACCGCCGGTACAGCGGGTCGGCGGTGCGGGGGTCGAGGATCACCGCCCCGGCACCGAAGGCGGCGGCGTTGCGGAACAGGGCCCCCAGGTTCTCGAAGTCGTTCACCGCCTCGACGACCAGGACCAGGCGCCGGCCGGCGACGATCTCGGCCGGGTCGCGCTCGGCCGGCCGCTCCGCCAGGGCCAGAACCCCCCGGTGGACCGGGTAGCCGGCGATGCGGTCGAACAGATCCTG
>JAKAXG010000297.1 GCA_021827225.1 Actinomycetes bacterium
CGGTCGGGGCGCCAGCCAGGCCGCGCTACCACCGGGTTCCACCACCAGGGTCCCCCCGGCCCCGCCGGCACCCACCCCACCACCCCCGGCACCTCGCCCGGCACCCACCCCACCACCGGCGGCACCAGCCCCACCCGCACCTCGCCCACCGCCGGCACCCACCCCACCACCGGCGCGCACCACCACCCCGGCGCCGGCCCCGCCCTCACCATCCCCGTCAACGGCGGCCGCCGCGGCCAGGGCGGCGGCGAAGCGACCGTCGGCCACCCCCACCCGGCAGCCGGGCAACCCGGCCGCCGCCTCCGCCACCGACCGGACCTTCCCGGCCAGGGCGGCGTCACCGCCGAAGTACCGGGACGGCCCCCTGGTGGCCAGCCCGAGGGCCCCCGGCCGCCACACCTCGACGCCCGGCGCCATCTCCTCCACGGCGGCGATCACCGGCTCCCAGGCCCGGGCGTCGCGACCCGGGTCAGCCGGCACCACCACCAGCTCCGGACAACGGGCCTGCGCCTCCCTCCGCCGCAGCCCCACCCTCACCCCTTCCGCCCGGGCGGCGGCGGTGACGGCCAGGACCCGGTTGGCCGAGACCACCGCGGCGGCGACTTCGGGAGGAAAACCGGCAGCCACCACAGGCCAGTCCGACCACATCGCGACCAGGACCCGGACCGGGGAGGAAGTAGCGGCAGGGCTCATCCCGCCACCTCCAGCACGGCTGGCCGGTGCCCGGACCCCGGCTCCAGCGGGGCGACCTCCGCCATCCCCCCGCCCGCCGAGGGCAGCCAGATCTCCCGGCGGCGCTCCCGGCCGCCCACCCGCCGGCCGCTGGAGACCACCTCCATGCGCCGGGCCCGCAGCAGGCCGTGACCGGCACCCAGGCCCTCCCACACCGGCGGGCCGGCCGAGAGGCGGACATCGGGGGACTCGGGCCAGGCCGGGGAATCCAGGACCACCATGACCGCCCCTCTCTCCCTCACCCGGGCGGCCAGCCGGCGGGCGTCGGCGGGCCGGACCCGGCCGGGCGGGTGGACCAGCAGCAGGTCGAAACCGTCCACCAGGGCGGCCATCACCGCTGCCCACTCCTGGCCCGGCTGGGGGACGAGAGCCAGCCGGCGCAGGTCCACCCCCAGTTCGGCGGCGGCGACCAGCCCGAGCGACGGCAACCCCACGGCCGCCGCCCAGCCGCCCCGGCCCGTCACCGCCCCGACCATCGACAAGGCCAGGGAGCAGCCGCCGAGCAGGGGGCCCACCGCCACCGTGGCCCCTCGCCGGATACCTCCATCAGGAAAAAGGGGCACCAGTGGCGTGGGCACCTCGACCAGCCGCGATCCGGCCGGGGTGACCGGCCGGCCGCGGGCGGCGGCGATGCGCAAGGAGGCCACCGGAGCTTCCATCCCGCCGCCAGATTATCGAACATGTGTTCGATCCTCAAAGGGGCCGAGCGGTCCCCCTCCCGGCCGGCCCCTACATTTGACCGGATGCCCTGGGACCTTCGACCGGTAGACCCCGGATTCTTCGATGACGCCCGCTACCGCTTCACCGCCACGGAGATCCTCTCCCGCCCCGCCGTCGACCTGTTCGCCGCCATCGCCGAGGACCCGGCCGGCTGGGGCCGGTGGTTTCCGGGCTTCTCCTCGACCGGCCGCTACCTGACCCCACCTCCGCACGGAACCGGCAGCCGCCGGACCGTGCGCATGGCCAGTGTCGTCTTCGAGGAGACGGTGATCGCCTGGGAGCCGGGGACCCGGTACTCGTTCCGCGTGGAGCGGGCCGGGGCACCGATCGCCTACGCCCTGGCCGAGGACTACACGATGGTCGATCACGGCACCTACTCCAGCGTGCAGTGGACCTTCGCCGCCGACCCCCGCCCCCCGCTGGGCCGCCTGCTGCCCCGCTCCGACCCGCTGCTCGCCGCCCTGTTCCGCAGGGCCATGGAACGCCTGGACCGGATCGACCGCCAGCCGTGACCCCGCTCGAGGCGCTGGTCTGGCTGCCGGCGGCGATCTGGGCCTACCTGGTCGCCTTCCGGGGGCTCTTCTGGCTGCCGACCGTGCGCCTCGGTCCGGCCCGGGCCATCGGGGAGTGGCCGGCCGTGGCCGTGGTGGTGCCGGCCCGCAACGAGGCCGAGGTGGTGGCCCTCACCATGCCCTCACTGGTCGCCCAGGACTACCCGGGCTCCGCCCAGGTGTTCCTGGTCGACGACTGCAGCGACGACTCCACCGCCGAGGTCGCCACCCGGGCGGCGGCCGGCGGCCGGCTACCGCTCACCGTCGTCAACGGCAACGACCGCCCCCCCGGCTGGGTCGGCAAGACCTGGGCCCTCCACCAGGGGGTCGAGGCGGCGTTGGTCACCGTCGACCCTGACTACGTCCTCTTCACCGACGCCGACATCCACCATCCTGCGGACTCCCTGCGCCGCCTGGTGTCCGACGCCGTGGCCGGGGACCGCGACCTGGTCTCGCTCATGGCCCGCCTGCGGACCGCCACCGGCTGGGAGAGGCTCATCGTCCCCGCCTTCGTCTACTTCTTCTCCCAGCTGTACCCGTTCCGTTCCATCGCCAGGCGGCGGTCCCGCACCGCCGGGGCGGCCGGCGGCTGCGTGCTGGTACGCGCCGCTGCGCTGCGCCGGGCCGGCGGCATCGCCGCCATAGCCGGGGCGGTCATCGACGACGTGGCCCTGGGCCGGGCGGTGAAGCGCTCCGGCGGGGCGATCTGGCTCGGCTACGCCGACGAGGTGGCCAGCCTGCGGCCGTACCCGCAGCTGGCCGACCTCTGGGACATGGTGGCCCGCAGTGCCTACACCCAGCTGCGCTACTCCCCTGCGGCGCTGGCCGGCACGGTCGTGGGCCTGGCGGTCATCTACCTGGGGCCGGCCGCCGTGCTGGTCGGCGGGCTAGCCGCCCGGGAGCCGGCGGTGGCGGGCGCCGGGCTGGCTGCCCAGGTCCTGCAGACGGCCAGCTACCTGCCCATGATCCGGTACTACCGGCTGCCGTTGCGGTGGGGCTTGACCCTGCCGGCGGCCGCGGTGCTCTACGGGGCCATGACGGTGGACTCCGCCCGCCGCCACCGCCGGGGCCGGGGCGCGGCCTGGAAGGGCCGCACCTACGCCGGAGATCGGCTCAGCGGGTGACCCCGTCGGCCCGGGCCGCCTCGGCGACCGCCCTGGCCACGGTCTGGCCCACCCCGGGGGCGAACACGCTGGGCACGATCTCCTCGGCCTTCAGCTCCTCGGGGGGGACGGCGGCGGCGATGGCCTCGGCGGCGGCCAGCTTCATGTTCTCGGTGATGCGGGTGGCCCCGGCGTCCAGGGCGCCCCGGAAGATGCCCGGGAAGCACAGGACGTTGTTGATCTGGTTGGGATAGTCGCTGCGGCCGGTCGCCATCACCGCCACCACGCCCTCCGCCTCCTCCGGGAGCACCTCGGGGACGGGATTGGCCAGCGCGAACACGATCGGCCCGTCGGCCATGGTCTGCAGGTCCGAGCGGGTCAGCAGCCCGGGGCCGCTCACGCCGATGAACACATCGGAGCCGCGCAGCACGTCCTGCAGGGTGCCGGAGCGGTTCTCCGGGTTGGCGTGGTCGGCCAGCCACTGCTTCGAGGGGTCCAGACCCTCCCGGCCCTTGTGGACGGCCCCCCTGCGGTCCACCGCCACGATGTCCGATGCGCCGGCGGTCATCAGGATCTTCGTGATGGCCACCCCGGCGGCGCCGGCACCGGACAGCACGATGCGTAGTCCCGACAGGTCCTTGTCCACGATCTTGCAGGCGTTGCGCAGGGCGGCCAGCGTCACCACCGCCGTCCCGTGCTGGTCGTCGTGGAACACCGGTATGGACAACGTCTCCGACAACCGGCGCTCCACCTCGAAGCAGTGCGGAGCGGCGATGTCCTCCAGGTTGATCCCGCCGAACATGGGCTCCATCCGCTGCACCGTCTCGATCAGCTCGTCGGGAGATGCCACCTTCAGGCACACCGGCACGGCGTCGACGCCGGCGAACGCCTTGAACAGCACCGCTTTGCCCTCCATCACCGGGAGGGCGGCCTCCGGCCCGATGTCCCCCAGGCCCAGCACGGCCGTTCCGTCGGTGACCACCGCCACCGTGTTCGACTTCATGGTGTAGCGGTGGACCAGCTCCGGCGTCTCCGAGATGGCGGTGCAGACGCGGGCCACCCCCGGGGTGTAGGCCATGGCCAGGTCGTCGCGGTCGTGGATCGCCAGCTTGGCGTCGATGCTCAGCTTCCCGCCGTCGTGCAGGGCGAAGGTGCGGTCCACCACCTCCAGCACCTCGATGCCCTCCACCGCCCGGGTGGCCGCCTCCACGGCGGCGGCGTGCTCGTCGGATCCGCAGAAGACCATCAGGTCACGGGTGACCGTGGCCCCGTCGGTGTCGACGATGTGGATGCCCGTGAGGCTCCCGCCGGCGGAGCCGATAGCGGTAGCGAGGCTGGCGAACTCGCCCGGATGGTTCGGGATCCGGGCCCGGAGGCGGATGGAGTACGCGGCGAGGGGGATTGCCATTCTCGGACAATAGAAAACGCCGAGCCGCCGTTCCCAACCGAGGGCGGCGAAACCTGGCGGAGCCCTTGCTCCTGTGCCCGATGGCACATAAAATGGTTGCTCAAGAGGGGGCGTTCGGGCGAGGCCTGGCCTCGGGCCCCCGGGGGGAGGGCCGGACCGGCCTCGACCCGAACGTGAATCACCAGGACGGAGCCGGGGGGGCTCCGTTTCTTCTTTTTCCGGGCCAGTCGCGCCCTGCTCTGCCGCCCGGCCCGGCGAAATCTGTACCGATCCGTCATCTCTGGACAAAAACACATCGAGTGACGCCAAAAAGGTACAGATTTCTGGGAAACGTACAGATTTTGCCAGCCCCCGCCCCGCCGGCGCCCAACCTGGCCGGGCTGCCACCCGGCCGGGCCTCACCCATACACCTGCCGATCAAATCCGGCCCCGGACGCGACGAAGGACCGGCGGGGGGGGTGCCGGTCCTTCGCGCAACGGCTCGAGGGGCGAGGGGGGGATTCGCCCCGAGCAACGTTCACCAGTATGACGGGCTCGGCACCATCTGCGCAAGAGACTTACGTCACATGTCCCATCTGCGTCGGCGATAGCACTCATCAGCGGGCACCCGGCGAACAGCCAGCCCCCGACACGGCACCCCGCCCGCCGCCCCAGCACTCCGCGGACACAGCACCCCGCCGGCCGACCCAGCGCCCCGGCCGACCCAGCGCCCCCCGCCGGCGCCGGTCTAGCCGTCCTCGGACGCCAGGCGCTCCAGCAGGGGCACCGCCCGGGCCAGGCACTCCCGCTCCTCGTCGGTCAGCGCTTCGAGGCGCGACGACACGAAGGCGTCGCCCCGGGCCCGGGTCTCGCGCAGGAGCGCCAGGCCGGCGGGGCTGATGGCCACCCGGGCCACCCGCCGGTCGGTGCTGTCGGGGCGGCGCTCCAGCATGCCCGTCGCCTCCAGGCGGGCGGCGATGCGGGTCATGGACGGGGGGGCTATCCGCTCGATGGCCGCCAACTCCCCCAGCGTCAACTGGCCGTGCTGGGACAACACGGTGAGCGCCGACAGCTGCGAGGGGGTGACCTCGCTCACCCCGAACGCCTCCTGGCGCAGCCGTCTCGAGAGCCTGAGCACCGCCAGACGGAGCACGCTGCCGAGGTCCGTGCGCGAGGCACCCGTCATGGCCGACGAGTGTAACGACCCCGTCGGGGACAGCATCGGCGGCGCTCCGGTCGTTCAGGCTGCTGTGCGGGATCTCGAGGGTAAGTGACACGATGAGAACGTGACGATGCGCGAGAACTGCCGCCACTTCCAGAGCCGCTCGTACGACACCGGCGAGGTGGCGCGCTTCTGCGTGTTGAACCTGGCGCCCGAGGCGCCGTGGCGGTGCCCCGACGACTGCCCGAAGTACCAGCCCGACATCATCGACGGCAGCTTCGTGGTCGGGTCGCTGAACCGCCCCCAGGTGGAAGCCGAACCTGATGAGCCGGCCGAGGACGTCGCCGCCATCCTGTCCGAAGCCAGCTCCATCAGAT
>JAKAXG010000298.1 GCA_021827225.1 Actinomycetes bacterium
CGATCAGGGCGACCTGGCCGGCGCCATCCTGATGCTCGAGAAGGCGGCCCGGAAGGTGGCCAAGCCCCAGGAACGCCACCTGCGCCAGTGGTACGCCCTGGCCGACCTGTACGAGAGGGCCGGTGACGTGCCGCGGGCCCGGGACCTGTTCAACCGGGTGGCCTCGGTGGACCCCGAAGCCTTCGACGTCAGGGCCCGCCTGCGCGCCCTCCGCTGAGGGGCCGCCGCGCAGGATCGGCTGGACGGAGACGGGGCGGCGGTCCCTAGGAGCCGACCGGCTCGAACCGGCCGGTGGCCGCCGAGAAGCGGTAGGTGGTGGTGGTCGCCGGTCCCGACGCGCAGTTGGGAGTGCAGCCCTCCACCGACTCCTGCACCTCGTTGCCCGCCACCCGGCCGTCGACGAACACCACCCCGCCGCCGGGGTGATCGACGGGGACCGCCTCCCACCTGCCGGCCACATCGGCCACCACGAACAGCCCCGTGGAACTGGCCCCCAGGCCTCCGGCCACGACGAAGTCGGGCTCCGACCCTCCCGTCAGAGCGGCTGTGGTCACCGTGAAGCCGGCCTGCGGATCGAGCGAGGCCCCCGAGCCCAGATCGGTCGCCACCGGCCGCCAGGCGGAGCCGGTCCAGCGGAATACGTCGACCAGGGTGGGCACGCCGGCCAACGGCCCCGACGGTGGCGGAGAGGCGTGGGCCACCGCCGCGTAGGTCGCGGGCGAGGTGACCGGGGAGGCGGCGTCGTGGGGACCGAGGGATCTGACCAGGGCGGCCAGGCCGGCCTGCGGGTCGGCGGCCGGGGCGGCCGGGACCGTGGCCGGTGCCGTGGTGGCGGCTCCGGTAGGGGGAGGGGACGTGTCCCCGGGCACCGTGGTGGGCGCGGTCGAGGAGGTCGTAGACCCCGGCGCGGAGGTGGCGGGAGCGGCCACCGGGGCAGCCCCGGCCAGCGGGCGACGGGCCCGGGCCGGCCCGCCGCAGGCCCCGGCCACGAGCACCACCCCGGCCAGCACGGCCGCCCCGGGGGTCCGGCCCCACCTGTCCGCTCTCCGCCGGTTCACCACTGCAGCCCAGGCTAAGCGGCCACGTCGGCCCGGGCGCGGACACCCTCCCCCGGGATCACGGCCCTGACCGGCGTTCCACCTTCGGCCCAACAACCTTGTGCCGGCCCGCAAGCCAGCACCCAAGATGGTCCGGTCACCCGCGAGAAGGGGGAGCAGCCATGCCGGAGATGACCGCGTACGAGCCGGGCGTGCCCTGCTGGGTGGATCTGGGCGCGGCCCACCTCGAGGAGGAAGTGCGCTTCTACCACGACCTGTTCGGCTGGGACGCCGAGGACCAGGGGGAGCAGGCCGGGCATTACACCATCGTCTCCAGGGACGGGAAGCAGGTCGCCGCCATCGGGCCGCTGGGCGATGCGGGGCCTCCCCGGTGGACGACCTACGTCGACGTGGACGACGCCGACGCCGCGGTCCAGCGGATCGAGGCATCGGGGGGCAAGATCCTGGTCGGCCCCATGGACGTCATGGACGCCGGACGGACGGCCGTCTTCTCCGATCCCACCGGGGCGGTGCTGGCCCTCTGGCAGCCGGGCCGCCACACCGGGGCGGAACTGGTCAACGAGCCGGGGACCCTGGTCTGGAACGAGCTGAGCACGGCGGACCTGCCCCGGGCCCGGGAGTTCTACAGCCGCGTGTTCGGTTGGGAATGGGCCGGTTCGGACAGCTACGCCGAGTTCCAGGTCGCCGGCCGGACGGTCGGCGGGGTCATGCCCCGACCGGCGGATCTGCCGGCCGAGGTACCGGACAACTGGCTGGTGTACTTCGCCAGCGCGGATCTCGACCGCGACGTGTCGAGGGCGACCGGGCTGGGCGCCACCATCCTGTTCGGGCCGACCGAGATCCCCGGCGCCGGGCGCTTCGCGGTGCTCGCCGACCCCGAAGGGGCGGTCTTCGCCCTGTTCTCGAACTGACCGGACCTCCCGGGCCGGTCTGGCCGGCCCGGCCCGGCCATGACGGTCACACCCCCCGCTTAGCGTGATACCAGCACCCCCGCCGCGCCGGCGGGCCTCCCCGGTCACCCGGGGTGGCGCCGGTCCCGGCCCGGGTCGCCTATCGCCGGTGCCGGGCACCGACCTCAGAGGCTCCCGTGGAGACGGAGCTTGGAGAGGAGGCGACGGCCCGTTCGCCTCCGTCGCCGGCTCGCACGGCAGCCTCTCAGCCCACACAGTCGCCCCGGCGGCCAGCGGTGAACGGAGGTATGACCGAGATGATCAATCTGGTAGTCCTGCACGGGGTTCTGGCCCGGCCGGCGTCGCTGGTGGAACTGCCCTCCGGCGATCGCCTGGCGTCGCTGGAGGTGACCGTCCGCCGTGCGGACGGACCGGCCGAGCCGGTACCGGTGTCGGTGCCCGATCCCCCGGCCTGGGCGTCGGATCTGGATTCGGGATCGGAGGTGGTGGTGCTCGGCCGGGTCCGCCGGCGCTTCTTCCGCTCCGGCGGTGCCACCCAGAGCCGGACCGAGGTGGTCGCCAACCGCCTGGCCCGGGCGTCCTCCCGCCGGCGGGTCGGCGCCCTGGTGGCCGAGGCCACCCGCTGCCTGGAAAAGACGGGCGAAACCGGACGGCCCGAAGGGTAGAACGGCCCTGAGCGCGCCCGCCGCCAGGCCGCGTAGTCTCAGTGCGTTGACGCCGGACCACAACGCGTGGTCCGGCCCGATCTTCGAGGAGTCCTCAAAGCGATGGACCTGCACAAGCTGCTCGGCGACGATGCGGAGGAGTTGCTCTCCTACGAATGCAAGGGGATTCCCCGCGAGGACCTGGTGGTGCCCGGCGATTCGTACATCGACGAGGTCATGAGCTGGTCCGACCGGCCCATCCAGGTGCTGCGCAGCCTCCAGGCCATGTACGGCCACGGCCGGCTGGCCCACACCGGCTACCTGTCGATCCTGCCCGTCGACCAGGGCATCGAGCACTCCGGGGCGGCCTCGTTCGCCCGCAACCCGGCGTACTTCGACCCGAAGAACATCGTGGAGCTGGCCATCGAGGGGGGATGCAACGCGGTGGCCACCACCATCGGCGTGCTGGGCATGGTGGGGCGCCGTTACGCCCACAAGATCCCCTTCATCGCCAAGTTGAACCACAACGAGCTGCTCACCTACCCGAGCCAGTACGACCAGATCATGTTCGGCTCGGCCAGGGAGGCCTACGACCTCGGAGCCGCCGGCGTGGGGGCCACCATCTACTTCGGTTCCGAGCACGCCACCCGCCAGATCCAGGAGGTGTCGGAGGCCTTCCAGGAGGCCCACGAGCTGGGGATGTTCACCGTCCTGTGGTGCTACCTGCGCAACAACGCCTTCAAGAAGGACGGCGTCGACTACTCCGTCTCGGCCGACCTCACCGGCCAGGCCAACCACATCGGCGTGACCATCGAGGCTGACATCATCAAGCAGAAGCAGGCGGAGAACAACAACGGGTACGGCGCCGTCGGCTTCGGCCGGACCGATCCGCTCGTCTACGACCAGCTCACCACCGACAACCCCATAGACCTGACCCGCTGGCAGCTGGTCAACTGCTACATGGGCCGGATCCCGCTCATCAACAGCGGCGGCGAGTCCAAGGGTGAATCCGACCTGACCCAGGCGGTGCGCACGGCGGTCATCAACAAGCGGGCCGGGGGGGCGGGGCTCATCTCCGGACGCAAGGCCTTCCAGCGCCCGACCAAGGATGGCGTGGCCCTGCTCCACGCCATCCAGGACGTCTATCTGGACAAAAGCGTCACCATCGCCTGACCCGGATGCGGACCATCCCGGCCCGGCGGGGACCGGATAGCCGTTCGGATCCAGCTACCCATCGGTAACCTGAGTCGTCAGGGCGCTCCCCGTAGAATCAGCGCGACATTTTCGCGAGAGGGATCCACTGATGGCAGACACTGCGGCAAAAGATCGACCGGTCCAGGATCTGGACCGGGCGGTGATCCGCTTCGCCGGCGACTCGGGTGACGGTATGCAGCTCACCGGGGACCGGTTCACCACCTCGTCGGCGTTGTTCGGCAATGACCTGTCGACCCTGCCGGACTTCCCGGCGGAGATCCGGGCTCCGGCCGGGACCCTGGCCGGGGTTTCGGCGTTCCAGGTCCACATCTCCGACCACGACATCCTCACCCCGGGCGACCACCCGAACGTGCTGGTGGCCATGAACCCGGCCGCCCTCAAGGCGAACATCGGGGACCTGACCCCCGCCGGGACCATCATCGTCAACAGCGACAGCTTCGACGAGCGGTCGCTGCACAAGGCCGGTTACGGCGCCAACCCTCTCGAGGACGACAGCCTGAGGGAGTACACCGTCTACCAGGTGCCGATGACGTCCCTGACCCTGGAGGCGGTGAAGCCGTCGGGCACCAAACCCCGCGACGCGGAGCGGTCGAAGAACTTCTTCGCCCTGGGACTGATCTCCTGGCTGTACGGTCGGCCGCAGGATCCGACCCTGAAGTGGATCGAGGGCCGTTTCGGAAAGACGCCGATGGTGGCCGAGGCCAACACCCTGGCGTTCAAGGCCGGGTGGAACTTCGGGGAGACGGCGGAGCTTTTCCCCTCCACCTACCAGGTCAAGCCGGCGGCGCTGCGCACCGGCACCTACACCAACATCTCCGGCAACACCGCCCTGGCCTGGGGGCTGATCGCGGCGGGCCAGCTGGCCAAGCTGCCGCTGTTCCTCGGCAGCTACCCGATCACCCCGGCCTCGGACATCCTCCACGAGCTGTCCAAGCACAAGAACTTCGGGGTGCGCACCGTCCAGGCCGAGGACGAGATCGCCGGTATCGGCTCGGCCATCGGGGCGGCCTACGCCGGTTCCCTCGGCATCACCACCACCAGCGGCCCGGGCATCGACCTGAAGACCGAGGCCATCGGCCTGGCCGTCAACCTGGAACTGCCGCTTCTGATCATCGACATCCAGCGGGGCGGTCCCTCCACCGGGCTGCCGACCAAGACGGAGCAGGCGGACCTGCTCCAGGCCATGTACGGCCGTCACGGCGAGGCGCCGGTGCCCATCGTCGCCCCCTCCACCCCCGGTGACTGCTTCTACGCCGCCATCGAGGCGGCCCGGATCGCCCTCAAGTACCGCACCCCGGTGTTCCTGCTCTCCGACGGATACCTGGCCAACGGGGCGGAACCGTGGCCGGTGCCGAACGTGGACGATCTGCCCGACATCAGCGTGAGCTTCGCCACCGCCCCGAACCACACCGACGCCGAGGGCAACGAGCACTTCTGGCCGTACCTGCGAGACCCCGAAACCCTGGCCCGGCCGTGGGCCATCCCCGGCACCCCCGGCCTCACCCACCGGATCGGCGGGTTGGAGAAGGCCGACGGGTCCGGTTCGGTGTCCTACGACCCGGACAACCACGACCGCATGAGCCGCCTGCGGGTCGCCAAGGTCGCCGGTATCGCCGCCGACATCCCCCCGGTCGAGGTCGACGATCCCGACGGGCGGGCCGAGGTGCTGGTCCTCGGGTGGGGCTCCACCTACGGGGCCATCGCCGCGGGGGTGCGGCGGGTGCGGGCCGCCGGCCACCCCGTCGCCCATCTCCACCTGCGCCACCTGAATCCCTTCCCGGCCAACCTGGGCGACGTGCTGCGCTCCTACCGGCGGATCCTGGTCCCGGAGATGAACCTGGGGCAGCTGGTGAAGCTGGTGCGCTCCGATTTCCTCGTCGACGCCCGGCCGCTGTCGAAGATGCGGGGGAAGCCGTTCCAGGCGGAGGAGATCGAGTCCGCCATCCTCGAGATGCTGCCGGCCGACCCGGCCAGCAACTGAAAGCGAGCGTCAAGCCATGACTGATGTAGCCGTTCCGGTCACCACCAAGAAGGACTGGACCAGCGACCAGGAGATCCGGTGGTGCCCGGGCTGCGGGGACTACTCGATCCTGACCGCGGTGCAGATGCTCATGCCGGAGCTGGGCGCCCGCCGGGAGGACACCGTGTTCGTCTCCGGCATCGGGTGCTCCTCCCGGTTCCCCTACTAAGATCGGA
>JAKAXG010000299.1 GCA_021827225.1 Actinomycetes bacterium
GCACCTCGGATTCCCCGACGGCCATCTCCAGCGCGCTCGACAGGTCGGTCTCGAACTGCTTCTGCTCTGCCTCGACCTGCTGGCGGGCCGAGTCCTCCTGGGCCCGCTCGAGCAGTTCACGTAGATGCTCGCCGGTCCGGCGGACGGTGCGGTTGCTGCGCCGCATCTGACTGTCGTTGAGCCAGAAGATCGTCAGCACCAGCGGGAGGCACAGGACGGTCATCCAGCCCATGATCAGGAGGTACGAGGACCGGCCGCCGTCTGCCAGGCGGGTGAGCCACAGTGCGGGTGCGGCCATGGCCGGGATGGCGACCGCGCCCATCACGGCCGTCAGGCCGGCGGTGCGGACCGTCCGCCGCCGGGCGGCGTCCCAGTCCTGTTCTGTCTCTTCGATGTCGATCATTGGGAGGTCTCGTGTGGGGGGCCGATACGGCGGCCACCCCAGCTATCGGCGGGTTCGGTCCTTGCCTTGATGGGTGTCATGGCAGATGCACCCAGCGGTCGCTGTGAGCGGTTCCGCCCAGTCCGGCCGACCTGGCGCGTCCGACCGCCGGGCCGGCTCAGACCCGGGCGTAGGCCTTGGACTCGATCTCGAAGCGATCGGCGGCGTCGCTGCTCACCGAGGGGCGGGTCATGGCCACGGCGGCCAGCACGTCGGCCGGCTGCACCCTGGCCTCGCCCCCGTCCAGGGCCCGTTCGAAGGCCAGCTGGGCGCTGCGCTGGGCGACCAGGGCGAAGTCGGCGGGGGTGAACCCGGCGGTGCGGGCGGCCACCTCGAGCGGACTGGCAGCGGGCACCAGCTCCGCCGCCAGCTCAGCCCTCCCGGCCTCGTCCGGGGCCCCGACCGGGACGATGAGGTCGAAGCGGCCGGGCCTCAGCATGGCCGGGTCGATGCTCGCCACCGAGTTGGTCGCCATCACCATCAGGCGTTCCGGTCGGGCCTTGAACGCCGGGATGGACTTGAGGAGCTCGTTCACGATGGCCTGGTTCTCCGGGCGGCCGGCCCGGTCGGCGACGATCTCGTCGGCCTCGTCGATGAAGCAGACCAGGCGGTCGACCTCGTCCAGGTCGGTCAGGGCCTGATGCAGGGCGGACGCCCCTTCCACCCCTCCCCCGAGCAGTGACGGGTGGAACTCCACGAATGCCCACGACAGCCGGGAGGCGATGGCCCGGGCGAACGACGTCTTGCCGGTGCCGGGGGGACCGAAGAGCAGGATGGTCGCCGGCGCCGTCAGGCCGACCTCGGTCGCCAGGTCGGCGTGGCGCAGCGGTTCGAGGACCCGGCGCTCGAGCAGGTCCTTGGTGGCGGAGAAGCCCTTCATGGCCTCCCACAGGCCCGATCCGGGGAAGTGTCCGCCGTAGCGTTCGAGGATGGCCAGCTCCTCGGGCACGATGGACACGGCCCGTTCGTAGAGGTCCAGCCCTGCCGTCCGGGTGAAGCCCCGGTGGGAGAACGCCAGCTCGCCGGCCTGACCGGGCGTCACGAGAGCGAGGAGCCGCCGTCCGCCGCGGTGGACGATCTCCTGGTCCAGGACCTCGAGCAGCGCGGAGCCGATTCCCCGGCGCCGCCACTCTGGGTGCAGTCCCAGTGCCAGAAGGTGGGCGTCAGGACCGCTGACCCAGGCCACCGCGGCGCCGACCAGGGCGCCGGTCGGGGACAGGGCCACCGCCGCCGGTTGGTTCTCGTGGACCGCCTCGACCACATCGCTCTTCCCGTATCCGGCGCCTGTGGCACCACCGGACAGATCGAGCAGGCGCACGATCTGTTCCACCGGCGCGATCGGATCCCGGTGGTCGATCTTGAGGACACGCCAGGAATCGTTCACGGATGACCCTCCTTCGAAGCCTGAGAGTATGGCCGAAGGTGGCAGCGAGTGCACCGGTGTTTTCTTTGCGGCAGACTGGGCGGCGGTGGGGTCCCGTTACCTGCTCCAGCACTGGAGCTTTGATCCATTCATCCTCGTTGTGGCATTAGTCGTGTCGCTACACGAGATGGGCCTGGCGCATCTGGCCAGGCGTTCCCGGGTCGAACGCTCCCGGGCGCGGCGGCGCCGCTCATTGGTCTTCTATGCCGGACTGGCGGTCCTGCTGCTGTCGGTCGTCTCGCCGGTCGACTACTGGGCCGACGAGTACTTCTTCGTCCACATGAGCCAGCACCTGCTTCTCATGTTCGCCGCGCCGTCGCTGATCGTGGCCGGTGCGCCGTGGCTGCCGCTGGCCCATGCCCTGCCCGTCGGCCCCCGGCGCGCCGTCGGCCGTTTCGTGGTGCTGTCGCCGGGAGCGGCGCCGCTCAGGATGCTGGGCCGCCTGGCCCTGAGCCCGGTGACGGCGGCGGTCAGCTTCAATCTGGCCATGGTGGCCTGGCACGTGCCGGCCCTGTTCGATCTGGGGTACCGGAACGGGCTGGTGCACATCTGGCTGGAGCACGGCAGCCTGTTCGTCACCGGCGTCCTGTTCTGGATGCAGGTCATCCCCTCGTATCCCATCCGTCTGCGGATGAGCCCGTTGCGGCAGGCGGAGATGCTCCTCGTCACCAACACGATCATGGTCGCGGCGGCGATCTCCATGAGCCTGCTGACGAGCGTCTCGTGGTACCCGGTCTACAACCACCTGCCCGGAGTGACCCTCTCACCGTTCGCGGACCAGCAGATCGGTGCCTCCATCCTGTGGGTGTGCGGGGACCTGTGGGCCCTTCCCGCCCTCATGGTCGCCATAGGAAGGTTCGTGAGGCAGGAGGGCGGGGCTTCGGAGGCCCTGGAGCGGCTCCTGCGCCGGCCGGTGCTCACGGTGGCCGACCTCGCTGGCGCGGGTCTACCGCGACACGGCGATGACGGGCAGGACCAGCGCCGGTAGGGGCGCACCCAGGATTCCCTCGGCCGCCTTCAGGTGGCCCTCGACGGTCGCCCGCTCCGTCCCCATGATGCGCTCCGAGGTGACCATCTGATGGCGCGCCGTCCTGTCGAGTGGGTTCGATGTCAGCCTCTGAACCGCTTCCACTGCGGCGAGGGCGTCGGAGGAAGCCCACATGGTGGCGCTGCTCACCGCGTCGGCCAGGTGGGTCCCGGCGGCGGTGCCCGGGACCTCCAGGTTGGCCAGGTCGTTGATGCTGCTGTTGGTGAAGGCACAGGCGTTCTGGTCATCGCGCAGCAGCCCCGGAATTCTCGCCCGGTCCGGACGTGACATGGTGCCGTTCGACAGCGCAGATTCGATGGCCACCGCCTCCTTGACGGCATAGGCGCACGGCGCCACGTCGGAGTTGATCTGGTTGACGACGCTCACAGCGGCCGAGACCTGGCCGGCGTGGGTGGTATGGCGAGGCAGGTCCGCCACCAGGCAGGCACCGACCAGGGCCGCGATACCGGCACCCCACAGCAGGGCCCGGCGGGGCGATCGGGCTGCCCCACCGGAATCCGTGTCTGAGGTAGCCGGCGGCCGACGGATGGATCCCAGTTCGCTCATCGCAGCAGCCCGCTCGCCACGCCGGCTATGGCCTGTCCCCACTGGGCGACGGTGCCGGCCGGCAGGGTGTACCGGCCCGATGAGGTCTCGTTGGCAAAAGGAGTGCTCAGGTATCTCAGCCTTCCGCTCGGATCGATGAAGTACATCCGGTCGTTGTGGGTCACGCGGCCCGAGGATCGATACACGTCCACCGTGATGCCGTAGTCCATCCAGGCACGGTTCAACTCCTGCAGCGTCCCGCTGGCGAACGTCCAGTTGGACGGCGCCGGCCGGCCGCCGAAGAGCTGACCGGACGACGGCCACTGTTCCACGGTGAGAGGGTCCGTGTCCACGGTGACGAACTCGACCCGGCCGGCGAGCGGGCCGAGTGCTGCGTCAGCGGTGGCCATCTCCGAGGTCATGACCGGGCAGATGTCGTCACACGGTTCGTCGAAGAAGGTCACGACGATCACCTTTCCTGCAAACGCCGTGAGCGACAGGGGATGGTCCGGGCCGGCGGACAGCGGCAGCGGCGGCGCGGCCTTCGATCCGGCGTCAGTGAGACCCATGAGGGAGCGGTCGCCGGCAGCTATCACGTTCAGGGGTGGGGGTGAAGTGGGCGACACCGATGACGAAGATCGAGAAAACCCGGCGGATGAGGTGGCCGGAGAGGAGGACGGGTTGAGGCCGAGGGCGCTGAAGACCTGCTCGAGCAGCACGCCGCCGACGCCGAGCACCAGGACGGCCGCCAGCACGCTGAAGAGGAATCTCCTGGGAAGTCTGGGCGGCCCCTGGCTGAAGGCCTCGGCGCGGGATTGACAGGCCGGGAGAGCGCGCTGGGCGTCGAGCTCAGTACTTTTGGTGATGTCGGCCTCCTCGAAGTCCCTTTTGGCGAATAAGGCCCGAAGCCGTCACTGCCATAGCCCCCATAGGACTGCGCAGCCTAATGAATTCGGCGTAGGCACCCGGCGCCGAATAATGACAAAGGTGAACAGGGAAACACTTGACGGCGGGTCTGCCAGGTCGTAGCTTCTCGCCCCAATCGCTGGCCAAGGTAGAGGGAGCTACTTGGACCAGCTTGTACAACTTGATCCGGCTTCGACCGTGGATACGAGGGGAGATGACTTTGTCGCGGGCTGCGCGTCTGGCGATATTCGTGGGTTTGCTGGGAGTCGCCGTTGCGTTGGTCATCCTCACGGTGGCCGACTTCCTGAGAGCATCTCCACCCAGGGTCAACTTCGCGGCCGGGCATCGAGCCGGGCAGCCGGTGGAACTGCGCCTGCAGACGGTCGGCTCCATCGGCTTCGGTGTGCACCCGACGTGGGTGTCGTACCTGGTGCAGAACCCCGAGGGCAAGTGGGTGCACACCACCATCTGGCAGCTTCCAGCCAACACCCGGATCGACGTGACGATCGACCAGTACGACTCGGGTAGCCCTCTCCGCAACCAGCAGATAGGGCTGGTGACCGGTACCAGCGGGAACCAGGAGTCGACCAACGGGAAGGCCGTGTCGCTGGTGGATTCGAATTCCGGAAACGGGGTCGGCCACACGTTCTCGGTGCCCTCACTCGGCATCAACGTCCCCCTCGCCGGGATAGACGCCAACGCCAGCAACATGTGCAGCGTCGCCCCATGCGACGCCAAGTCCGCCCGGACCACGGTGAAGTTCTCCTTCACGACGCCCGGGCCGGGACAGTACCCGTGGCAGTGCTTCGTTCCCTGCGGCGTCGGCTATCTGTTCGGCAACGGCGGACCCATGCAGACGGTCGGCTACATGGACGGGTTCCTGGAGGTGGTGGCGTGATGGCTGCTCCCGGGCATCAACCCCGTCACGGCCTGCGGCTGGTGGCCATCTGGGTCGCCGTCTCCGTCGTCGGTGAGATCCTCTTCGCCACCCTGGCGGCACCCCACGTGCCTCCCGGGAACATGACATCGGCGGCCAACGGCGCCCAGTTCGATTTCAACGTCCTCTTCTACCTGGCCCTGCCTGTGACGCTCGGGGTCTGGGTCTACCTCGGGTATGTCAGCCTCATGTGGCGGGCCGGCCGGCGTGGTGTGCCCGAGCCCGTCGGGGGTCCGGCCGCCCGGTCGAACGTGCGGCTGCAGACGGCGTGGATCGGCGTCACCTCCACCCTCGTCATGGGGCTGTTCGTCTTCGGCACCTACGAGCTGGTGGTCCCGGCAGGGGCCGGAGGCGGTGAGGGCCCCTCACCGATCTGGACGACCTCGGCGCACAGCACGCTGCAGGTGCAGGTGATCGCCCAGCAGTGGAAGTTCACCTACCGGTACCCCAGCCTGGGGGGATTCGAGACGCCCCAGCTGGTCCTGCCGGTGGACACGCCCATCGCGTTCCACGTGACATCGCTGGACGTGGTCCACAACTTCTGGGCCTACCAGCTCGGGGTCAAGGCCGACGCCAACCCGGCTGAGGACAATGTGGCCTTCACCACTACACGCCAGCTGGGACAGTTCATCGTGCGCTGCGACGAACTGTGCGGCCTCTGGCACGGTGCCATGTACAACACCGGAAACGTGGTCACCAAGTCAGCATTCGACTCGTGGGCCAGCCAGACCAGAAGTG
>JAKAXG010000300.1 GCA_021827225.1 Actinomycetes bacterium
CCTCCCCTCGATCAGGCACAGGCGCAGAAGGCGCTCTCGGCGCTACTCCCCCCCGGGGGCCGTGTGCCCGACGTCGGACAGGAAACCGAGAAGTGCCGCCACCACCCTGTCGGGTTGCTCGGGGACGAGGGCGTGGCCCGCCCCGGAGATGATCTCCAGCCTTGCCCGGGGGCCCAGGGCGCCGAGCAGCGAGATGGCGTTGGCGCTGGGCGAGATGCGGTCGTCCCTGCCGACCACCGCGAGCACGGGAACAGGTGTCGGCGGTACCCACCACTCCTCGACCGGTGTCGCCGCCGACGCCGCCGACTGGCCCTCGGCGGCCTCCGGCCACCACCCGCCGGCCCACACCGAAGGGTCGCCCCCGTGAGCGAAGAAGGCGGTGGCCACCGCCTCCAGGTGGTCATCGGCGTCCAGGCTCTGGTCGAAGCAGCGCCGCAGGGCGGCGCGGGCCTCGGGGTCCCCCGGTACCCGTCCGCCGCAACCGAGCAGCATCAGGCCGGCCACCAGGTCGGGGCGGTCGGCGGCCAGGCAGCGGGCCACCCGGTTGCCGAAGGCGTGGCCCACGACCACCACCGGCTCGGAGCCGCTGACCAGGTCGGCCACGTCGGAGGCCATCGTGTGCAGATCCGACCCGGGCGGGAGCGGTCCGCTGTCACCTACTCCGTGCAGGTCCACGACGATCGCCGAGCAGCCGACGGTGGTCGCTGCGTCGGCCATCACGTCCAGATCCGATCCGGGTCGGCCGAGAGACGGCAGGAACACCACTGCCGGACCCTCGCCGCGGCGGGTCGCCGATAGTCGCGCCACGTCGGTGCACCCCTCGCTACATGCCAATCGAGGAGAGCTCCGAGCGGGCCACTACCTCGAGATGGACTTCCTCAGGACCGTCGGCGATGTGGAGCGCCCGGGCGCTGGCCCACCAGCGGGCCATGGGGGAGTCCTCGGACACCCCCATGGCTCCGTGGATGCCGACGGCCCGGTCCAACACGGCGAGCGCCGTCCTGGTGGCTACGATCTTGGCCGCCGAGATATGGGTCTGCGCCGCCCGCTGGCCGGTGCTGTCGCATTCCCACGCGGCCCGCAGGACCATGAGCCGGGCCTGGTCGATGGCCAGACGGCACTCGGCGATCTGCGAGCGGAACACGCTGTTGGCCGCCAGAGCGCCTCCCGAGATCCTCCGGGATCCGCCGCGGCGCGCTGCGAGCGAGAGTGCCCGTTCGGCCAGCCCGACCAGGCGCATGGAATGGTGCAGCCGGGCTGCGGCCAGCCGCGTCTGGGCGACGCGGAAGCCCATGCCCTCCTCCCCCAGGCGGAACTCGACCGGCACCCTCGCTCCCCTGAACTCGATCTCCGCCGGGTCGCCCGGGTAACCGAAGACCGGGAGCGGGCGCAGGACCTCCACACCGGGGGTATCGATGGGAACACCGACGATCGAGTGGCGTCGGTGGCGATCCCCGTCGGGATTGGAGACCCCCATCACGAACAGGACCGAGCAGGAGGGCCTGGCCGCACCGCTGATGTACCACTTCCGGCCTGTGATGACGTACTCGTCACCGTCGCGTTCGATCCGTGTCGAGATGTTGTTGGCGTCGCTGCTCGCCACGTCCGGTTCGGTCATGGCGAACGCGGACCGGGTTTCGCCGGCCAGGAGAGGTTCGAGCCACATCCGCCGCTGCTCCTCCGAGGCGACCGCGTCGAGCATCACCATATTGACCGAGTCCGGTGCTGCGCCGTTGATGGCGGCCGGCGCCAGGTCCGGGCTGCGGCCGGTCAGCTCAGCCAGATGGCCGTAGTCGACGTTGCTGAGACCGTTCGTGGACTTCAGGTACAGATTCCACAAGCCCCGGGAGCGGGCCACCTTCTGTAGACGCTGCACGGTGTCCCGGTACGGCTTCCCGGCGGCCCGCCGCTCGGCCATCTCCGGCTCGGCCGGGTAGACCTCGTCCTCCAGGAATCTCTCCAACTCCTTCTGCAACGCCTGACCGCGCTCAGAACATCCAAGATCCATCTGCCTACTCCTTGCCACGAGTCTGGGCTCGTGCGTTGTGCGGAACATGGTCGGTGCCCTCGCCCGTCCCCGGAGCCAGACCGCTCAGCATGTGGACATAGGCCACCTCGGCGCGCCGGTCGAGCGTCTCCGGGTCGACACCGAACTCCTTGGCGAACTGCTCGCGAAAGACGCAGTATCCGAGGTAGGTCGCCACCGTCATGATGTGCGCCGCCGTGGGATCGACGTCTTCACGGAGATCCCCCCGCTGCTGATCCGCCTGCACCCGGCGGATCTGGCGCGGCGCTGCGGGGAAAACCACAGCTTCGGGGTCACCGTCGAGGACGAGCAGCGTCGCCAGCTTTATGAACGTGCTGAACTGGATCGCCAGACCGAACAGCCTGGAGCGCCGCTGCAGGAACGGCAGTCGGAATATGTCATCCCATCCGACTCCAGCCCTTCCCGGCCACCACGAGGACTGTCGCAGCGCGGCCCGCAGCAGTTCCCTCCGGGAGCCGAAATACTGGTAGATCTGCCCCCGGTTGACGGAGGACTCCTCCGCCACCTCGTGCAGGCTGATGCCGCCCAGAACCCCGTCGCGTTCGATGAGACTCCGGGCCGCTTCCAGCAGCCTCGCCTCGGTCCTGGCACGGTCCCTGCCATTCGGATGCCCCTCGGGGTTCCTTCGCTCCATGTGGGACGTCCCGGCGGGGGCGGGTACCGGACTAGGCCCTACCCGTGCCGTCGACGACTCCCCCGCTCACGCCCATCTCAGCCGTTCCTTCCCTGTGTTCCCTGCATCTCGAACTTGCGCCATCTGAGCAGCCAGTTCTCCACGGCGCGGACCAGGATCGACACGGCGAGGGCCACGATGATCAGCAGAACCAGGCCACCGAAGAAGGAGGTGGTGTCGAAGCTTCCCATCTTCAGAGCCAGGTATCCGCCCAGGCCGGCGCTGCCGGTGAGCATCTCGCCGACCACCGCCCCGAGGAAGGCGTAGGTGAGAGCCAGCTGCAGGCCGGCGAAGATCGACGGGGTGGCGGACGGCAGCACGAACTTCACGAAGCGTTCGGTCCGTCCGGCACCGAGAACCCGGGCCAGGAGCAGGTGATCCCGGTTGACTCCCTGCAGCCCGGCGTAGGTGTTGAACGCCACGATGAAGAAGCTGAGGCTGACGATGAGCACTATGCGGCTGGTGGAGCCGAGCCCGAACCACAGAACGAACAGCGGGGCCAGAGCGATGCGCGGAATCGAGTTGAAGCTGGTCATGAACGGACGGAAGATCGCGTCGACGACCTTGAACTCGGCCAACAGGTAGCCGGCCAGGAGACCCAGAACGGCCGAGATGGCGAAGCCCACGAACGTCTCGTAGAGCGTCGTTCCGATCAGACCGAGCAGGCCACCGCCATCGATGCCGTGCCAGAAGGACGGGAAGAACTGCGACGGCTCGCTCACGAAGGCGGGGTTCAGGACCTTGGTCTCGGCCAGTAGCTGCCAGGATCCGAAGAGGGCCACGAACACGACCAGTTGGCCGACCCGGATCAACACGGTGGACCGGCTCATGGCGAGCCGACGAGGCCGGGTGGCCAGGTCGGACCCCTCGCTGCCGACGTTGACATCGGCGATGGTCTGGCTCATCTCGCCACCACCTCGTCGCGCAGCTGCTCCCACAGCTGGCTGTAGATGCGGTGGTAGCCCTCTTCGCTCTGCAGCCCCACGATGGAGCGGGGGCGGGGCAGGTCCACGTCGAAGACGTTCTTGATCCGACCCGGCCTGGAGGTCATCAGCACGATCCGGTCTGCCAGGCCGATGGCCTCGGAGAGGTCGTGGGTGATGAGGACCACGGTGGCTCCGATATCGGCCCAGAGCCGGCTGAAGGTCTCCTGCAGCAGCAGCTTGGTCTGGGCGTCCAGGGCGGAGAACGGCTCGTCGAGCATCAACAGAGCCGGCCGGGGGGCCAGGGTCCGGGCGATGGCCACCCGCTGGCGCATACCCTGCGACAGCTGGGCCGGGTAGGAGTGGGCGCTGTCGCCGAGGCCGACGGCCTCTAGCAGCGACTCGGCCCGGGCCCGCCGCTCCTTCTTGGCCACCCCGGCCATCTCCAGGGCCAGTTCGGCGTTGCCGAGGACGGTGCGCCACGGCAACAGGGCGTCCCGGGCGAACAGATAGCCCACCTCGGGGTCACCGACCCTGGGGGGAGCGCCGTTGACCACCACCGCCCCTTCCTGGCCGCGCACCAGGCCCGATATCAGGTTCATCAGCGTCGTCTTGCCGCATCCCGACGGCCCCACGATGGCGACGAACTCACCCTGGCGGATCTCCAGATCCACATCCACGAGCACGGGCCGGGACCGCCCGTCGGGCCCCACGAAGGCGTGGTTGAGCCCCCGGACCGCCACCATCTGGCTCGTTGCGTTCCGGGTGGCTCCCAGGTTGGGATCGGGACGGTCCAAGGTCATCGGGCTCCTTCTCATGCCCCGCTGGCTGCGCTGGCCGCTGACTGGACCTGGCTCTCGGTGGTCGGGATGGTCGACGAGTACCACTGGCTGGTGGGCAGGGCCTTGGTCAGCAGACCGGCCTTCACCCAGAAGTTCATGAAGTCGGCGGCTCCGGTCTGTCCACCGGGCACCGCGGCGCTGATGTCGGGCAGGGCGTAGGCGAAGAACTTCTGGGCGCCGGCGCCCTGCTCGAAGGCTGCCAGGTCGTGCTCGGCCTGCAGGGTGGAGATGACCTGGGCCAGGTTGGCGGGCTGGTGCATCCACACGTCGGCCTCGTCCATGGCCAGCTGGAACTTCTTCGCCACTCCCGGATGGGCGTTGAGCCAGCCGGTCCGGGCCCACATGCCGGCCGAGCTCTTGCCGGCTATGGTCCCCAGCAGGCCTCCCGCGGCTGTCAGGGCGCTGGCCGAGCTCGTGTTGAACAGCAGCCGGTCCCCCTGGTCGTTGATCAGGTAGTACGCCGCGTCGGGCGAGACCATGGCTGCGGCCACCCGGTTGGCGCCGAGGGCGCTGACGAAGTTGGCCACCACCCCGCCGAGGGCGGTGTAGTTGACCCCGTTCACCCCGATCCCAGCTGACTTCGCGAGCTGCTGGAGGTAGTAGTAGGAGGAGGAGCCGAGGGCCACCACCCCGACCGGCTTGCCCTTGAGGTACTGCACGCTGGCCGGGAAGGTGCTCGGCGCCGCCGATCCCTTCGGGGCCACCAGTTCCCAGCCGGCGTTCACCGCCCCGGAGATGAGCTCGAGCCCGACGCCCTTCTCCATCAGCGGGCCCGACAGCGACAGGTCCCCCATCGCCACGTCCGCGCTGCCGTTGGCCAGCGCCGCGAAGGCCACCGAACCACCGCTGGTGAGCCCGACCACCTTGGCGTTGATCCCGTTCTTGGCGAAGAAGCCCTTGGCCGCCGCGATGTAGGGCAGCCATGTGTAGTAGGAGCCGAGATATATCTCCAGCTTCATGGGCACAGGCGCGCTCGAAGCCGTCGAGCCCGACGCGGTGGTCGGCGAGCCGGCGCTCGAACCGGTAGCTGCGCTGGAGTTGTGGGAGCTGCCGCACGCAGACAGCACGGCGGCGGCCAGGCCGATGGCCGCCAATCCTCCGGTCAGGCGCTGGCGGGCACGCTTGGTGGTTCTGGTCCTGGTCACTCGCATTTCTTCTCCCCTGGTGTCGGTGTGGCTGTCTGTCTGGCTGACTCGATTGGAACGGTGTGTCATTGCGGTGTTCCCGGCCCGGCGGTCGGGGCCGTATAGACGCGGACTGCCAGGGCGTCGACCGCCAGCAGGCCCCCGTCGCTGGTGATCAGGACCGGGTTGACGTCGACCTCGCTGATGGTCGGATCGGAGCCCAGCAGGGCCTCGAGGGCGAGGACCGGCCCCACCAGCGCGGCCTCGGTCACGGGCCGGCCACTCAGGACGGTCGCCTGGGAGGCCAGAGCGGTCAGCCCCCGGTCGGAGAGGGGCAGCACGGCCGCGGCCCGGCTCAGCCGTGGGTCCTCCACCCGGTCCCCGCCGGGGCCGAC
>JAKAXG010000301.1 GCA_021827225.1 Actinomycetes bacterium
TAGCCTGTAGAACTCTGGAAGCACCGAGGAGGGGTGCGAGAGCGGCCGAATCGGCACGATTGGAAATCGTGTGTGGGGCAACCCACCGTGGGTTCAAATCCCACCCTCTCCGCTCAGGGCCCTCACGTAAGTGAGGGCTCCGAGGTAGCTGAACCCCTCGCCGCAGGCCCGTGGAGCCGGCGGCGAGGGGTTCGTCGTTGCCGTTCGAGTTGCGTGGCCGACCCTGGGCCGTGGGCGGGCTCCCGCCGGGGGCGGATGGGCGGCGCGAGGACACCCCTGATGGTCGCCGTCGCCCAGGCGGCCGCCGAGCCTGCGCTGACTGAGCATCCGGGCCGAGCGCACCCGAGGTGATCGGACCGCCGGTTACCGGCCGCAATCGACAGCGACGTCGAGAGCGGCATGGATCTGACGCATCCGCCCGTCGGCCAACCGGCCGAGCCGTTGGACCAGGACAGCTACAGCCACGCTCTCGACGGAGTCCAAGTTGATGGCGCAACGCCGGGGTACCGGGTCCTCGTCGGGTTCCAGTACGACCTCGCTGGCCAGCCCACGGATCGTGGTCGTACAAGGTCCGATCAATGTCCGTCGCAGGCGTGGGATCGCGGCGTTGCGAGAAAGGACTACCACGGGACGCCGGCCGATGTCGGGCAACTCGCACCACCACACCTCGCCCCGCCGCGGAAGGTCGCTCACGACGCCCCCGCAGCCTCCCGGAAGGACGCCAGGTCACCCCACTCGTCGGTCTCGTCAAGGGGGTGCTCGTCGTAGGCCGCATAGGCGGCATCGAGCTCGACGGCTCGGTACTGGGCGAGCAGAGCGGCCAGCGCCTCATCGATGAGCGCGGCGTCGCTGACGCCGATTCGAGCTTCCCTCGCCTTCGCCAGGAGATCCTTGTCGACTGTCGTGCTGACCCGGACTCGTGCCATGCCACAAATATGCCACAAAGATGGCACAAGCGCGTGCCGCTGCTCAGCCCTGATCGTCAGCGAAGAGCCGGTCCACGTGCTCCGGCGCCACCTCCGCCACCATGGCGGCGGCTTGCTGCTCGAAAGAGATCTGCCGGTGTCGGTGGCAATGGCGGCAATGAAGCACGTACTCGGTCCTCCTCCGGAAGAGCCGGTGGCGTACCTTGATCAACCGGCCGGCCCGGTGGCCGCAACGGGGGCAGGTCACCAATGCGCCGATCAGTCGCTCGCACACCGCCGGCCAGCCGGCGTTGCTGACCCTCCAGTCCATCGTCAAGGACCAGCGCCAGCGTGGTGGCCGAGCCGATCCAGAGGTCACGGGCGACGAATATAGGGTCGGGCCGGGCTGCGAAGGCTTTACGGTGGCCGAGCCTCATGTGCACCGGGCGCCGGATGCGCAGTGCGCCAGTGACCATGCCGGGGCTCTCGACCCACAGCTCCCGGAGAGGGGCCCGCCTTCCGTCCGCGCTCCGTCTGCTGGCCGAGCGGGAGACGCCTCCCGCTTCTCGTCGGCGGCGGGAAGACTCCTGCCTTCCCGGGTGGCGATCAGCTTGGGTCGCTCTGGGAGCAGGTGCCTCGCGGGCGGCGGCGGCGCACGGCGGGGGCCACCGCCACGGCGACGGCGGAGCCGATGTTGACGATCAGCAGCACCCCCATGGTCCACAGCTGCGGCCGCATGAACCCGTTGACGTCGAAGTTGCCGACAGCGAAGTATTCGTCGCCCGGGGTGCCGGCGACTGCGACGCGGAGGTCCCCGATCTCCCCCGGCTCGACGTTGAAGCGCCCGACGGCGCGGAACTCCCGCCCCCCGCTCCGGTAGGTCCCGGCCGCGGAGGCCGACACCGGGATGGCCCTGCCGTCCGGGCCGGTGACCTGGACGTCCGCAGCGGTCGTCGCCCCGGTGGCGTAGACGAACCAGGTGTCGGGATGACCGCTCAGGGTCACCTGGCCGGGCACGAACCCCCGGGCGAACGCGTCGGCGGTGGCGCTCACCGCCCGCTCGGCGGCGTACAGCCAGAAGCCCGCCGCGACCAGCGCGGTCACGGGGAGGAGCACCACCAGGATGTAGCGGGCCCGCGGGGGTCGGGACCGGACGGCCTCAGGTGCTGGTGCCATCTTCGCCTCCTCTGCTCCTGATGGTGGGCCCCGATGTCACCGGCCGCCCAGGGCCGGACCTCCCTGGTAACGGCGGCTACCATCTGCGCCCCGATGGCGGGACACAGAGGAAGAATCGGATGTCGGACTATCGCGGCCGGGACCCTGGCCGTGGTGGGGCTCTCGGCGTGCGGGGGCGGTTCGGGCCGCTCCGCCGGGGCGGCGGACGCCCCGGCGACCACGGCTGTCGCGATCACCGCACCGGTCACCACCGCGCCGGCCACCACCGCTGTCGCGACCACCGCACCGGACACCACCGATCCGGCCACCACCGCGGCACCGGCAGGCACGGCGTTGGGGCAGTTCCCGCAGCCGGTGCGCTCCGCCCTGGCCATGCTGGCCGGGCACACCACCGTGCCCCTGGCCGGTCCGACCCGGCTCGACACCACGGCGCCGGTGTCGGCCACCGCCGGATACGGAGCCGGCGCGGACCGGGGGGACACGTCGCTGGCCCCGGACCCCGGCGGCTACCTGGTCGCCCTCTACGTCTGCCCTCACGGTCAGGCCTACCCGGTCAACGACCCCCGCATCGCCAGCGACTGCTTGGGGGCGGCCACCACGTTGGGCGGCTTCGCCGGGCGGCCGGAGCCGTCCCCCGCCGCCGCCGTGGCCGCCCTGCCGGCCGTGGTCAGCCCGACCGGCGCCACCGGCGGGGCCGACGCCTCGCCCTGCCCGGCGGGTTCCCCCACCACCGTGGTGGACCGCCAGCCGGTCGCCACCTGCGGCACCATCGCCGGGGTGCCCGGCCCGGCCACGGTCAGCTGGAGCGAAGGCGAGTGGATCATCGTCTACAGCATGGGCAACGGCATGACCGTGACCGAGGCGGCGGGACCGCTGATCAGGCGCCTCGACACCGAACTGCTGCCGGCCCACCCGGGCCGCATCTTCGTCGAGGAGGGCGGCGACGGCGAGCACGCCACCGCGGCGTGGGCGGCCGGGTCGGCCGTCTACTCCGTGTTCGACTACCACGACGCTGTCGGCGCCGCCGACCTGGCGGTGTCCACCCGCATCGCCTCCTAGCGGCGCCGCTCCGCCGGCCGGCCGGTGCGCGGCCCGGCCGGCCGGGTAGGTAAGCGCGCCGAGCGGGGCAGGCCGCCCCAAGGTGAGGAGGATGAAGCTTGACCGAAGCAGCGCAGGTGCCGCCGGCCGGCCCGAAGGCCCAGGGGGCGATGGCCCAGCTGGACCACGATGAGCTGGTCCGGGCCCAGAACGAGACGCTCGGGTCGCCGAGGAGGGGCTACAGCCTGGGGGCCCGGGCCCTTTTTTCCCTGCTGGACGCGGTGTACGGCAAGGAGCGCACCCTGTCGAAGTTCAAGGTGCTGGAGCTGGTGGCCCGGGTCCCGTACCAGAGCTGGGAGCAGGTGGCCTACATCGCCATCACCCACACCCACCGGCGACCCGATATGGCCCGCCGGGTGTTCGACCGGGTCACCGAGAGCCGGGGCCAGGAGGACAACGAGCAGTGGCACTTGCTGATCCTGGAGGAGATGATCGCCCGCTCCGACACCCGCGAAGGCCGGCTGCGCTACGCCGTGGTGCCCCAGGTGCTGGCGTTCGTCTACTACCAGCTGTCCTGGCTTCTCTACGTGCTGCGCCCGGCGTGGTCCTACCGGCTGAATGCCGACTTCGAGGATCACGCCGAGCACGAGTACGCCCACCTGGTGGCCGAGCATCCCGAGTGGGAGGACCAGCCGTTCGATTCGGTCTTCGCCGACGACTACGCCCGGGTCGGGAACGTGGCGGACCTGTTCCGGCTCATCAGCTACGACGAGCGGGTGCACAAGGACGAGAGCGTGGCGGCCATGGCCCAGCCCCGCTTCTCCTGAGCGGTCAGCTGCCCTCGTGGCGGGGGTGGCGGACCACCACCACCGGGCAGGAGGCGTGGGCCACGCAGTGCTCGCTCACCGAGCCGAGGAGCATGCCGGCGAACTGGCCGTGGCCGCGGCTGCCGAGCACCAGCAGATCGGCGTCTTTCGACAGGTCCAGCAGCACCGGAGCCGGGTGCCCCTCGGCCACGACGGTCTCCACGGTGATGCCGGGGTCGGAGCCGAGCACCTGGGATACTTCCTCTTCGAGGACCTGCTGGGCGTCCTTCTCGAAGTCCAGACCCTCGGGGAGGGGCGCCATGTAGGCGGCGGTGGGGATCTCCCAGGACAGCACCACCTTGAGGGGCGACCCGGTCAGTCGGGCCTGCCGGGCGGCCCACTGCAGGGCGTCCCGGGACGGGTCAGATCCGTCTATGCCCACGACGATGGTTCCGGTGGCGGCGTTGTCGGTTGAGCTCACGGGGATCCTGTGCCTCCAGGCTGATGCGGTTGTCGACGGCGGTCACGCTACCCGGGGTCGGGGCTGCGGCGGTCCGGCGGCGGTCGGGGCCTGCTCGCCCGCGGCGTCCGGCGCGGCCGGCGCGCTCCGGGCGGGGGCCTGAGCCGGGGCCTGGGTTGGCAGTAGTTCTGCCACCATCTCCTGCCCGGAGCTGAGGGCCCGGGTCAGGAGCCGCACGGCCTGGTCGTCGTCGCCCTGCTCGATGGCCCACTTGGCGGCCGCCACGTGCTGGAGGATCGAGTCGCTGAGCTCGATCCCCTCGCTGTAGCGGCGGTTCTTCTCCTCCGCCAGCAGGCGGCGGCGTTCCTGGTCCAGGGCCAGGAGGGTGGCCCGCTCGGTCTGGTCGGAGGCCCGGCCCAGCAGGCCGCCCAGCAGGAATATGGCCGCGGCCCGGCCGATCCAGCCGTCGAAGCCGACCTGGTCGGCGCTGGAGAACACCGCGAACAGCCCGAAGGCCAGGTAGGCGGCCCCCGCCGCGGCCAGGCCGCCGGCCGTCCCGAAGGTGACGGCGGCCAGTCCGACGGGCAGCACGTAGAGCAGGGCCAGGGCGTTGGCCGCCTCCTTGTCGAGGAACTGCACCGCCAGGATGGCCACCGAGGACACCGAGATCACCGCAGCGGCCGCCCCGGGGTGGGCCCGGAACCAGGGAACGCCACCGCCCGGGCGGGACGGCGTGACGGTGCTCGATCCCCGGCCTCGAGCCCCTTCGGGGCGACGCCGGAGGGAGCGGGTGAGGCGGGTAGCTGCGGCGCGCATGCCGGGGGAAGTGGGCATCGGGCCTGCTCAGTACGCGACGGCCGGGCGGACGGGGGCGGCGGCGATCTCGTTGATGCGGTCCCAGCTGTCGGCCGGGAGGACCTGCAGGGCGTAAGGGAACAGGTCGTTGTCCTCGCTCTGGGCGTGGCGCTCCAGGTCGGCCAGGGCGCCCCGCAGCCGGTCGGCGTCGGCGGCCAGGCCGGGCGACGCCAGCAGGGGCCGCAGCCTCCGGTGGTCGGCGACCAGCCGGGCCATCTCGACGGGGGCCTCGCCGGCGGCGGTCATCTCGGCGAACAGCCCGGCCTCCTCCCCGAGCGAGTGGGCGGCGAAGCGCTCGGCCACCTCGCCCACCAGCGAGGCGGCCGTGGCGGTGTCGCCGGCGTCGAGCGCCTGGAGGGCCCGGTAGGCCAGGTCGGCGATCACCGCGTGGTCGTCCATCAGCGCGGTGATCAGCGGCTCGGCCTCGCATCCGCAATAAGAGCACATGGGCTTTCCCTCCACAACGGGCTCCGCCGGACGGGCGTCCGCAGCGGCCTGGGTACATGCTGGCCCGCCCCGCCCCGGCCCCCGCAGGGTCGAACGTCCTATTAGGGAGAAGCGGCCCCGGCGTCCGGAGAGACCGGAAAGAGGGCCTTTCGGCCCTGACCGGACCCCGGGCCCGGGCGGAGAATGTGATCGCTGTAACAAGCACAGGCCGGATGGTCCGGCCGGAACGGAGCCCAAGATGCGTCGCAAGACCTTCGACACCCTTCTCACAGCCGGCGGGCTGGTGGTGACCATCGTGTTGATC
>JAKAXG010000302.1 GCA_021827225.1 Actinomycetes bacterium
GTCTCCGGCGATGGTCTTCGGTTAGCGGGGCGCGAGTGATCGATTTGAGTTCTATGCCGCGTGGGTTGTCCTCCGATTTCAGGTGAAGAAGGCGACGGTGGCCGGGTCGGGGGCGCGGGCCAGGTTGACGAGGTAATCGACGGCGTCGACGCCTTGCTGGGTAGCGGTGCGGAACACGGTCATCATTCGACCCTGGGTCTGGGCTCCGCGGTCGGTCCGGTTGCCGCCGCAGACCTTGCGGGTGACGGTGGTGGGCCGCACGCCTTGCTCGGCGCGCCACGAGGTGGCGTCCACCGCAGGGTCGGCCAAGAACCTGAACAGGATCAGCCGGTTGTTGTAAAGATGGTTGACGAGCTTGCGGTTCTCGTCGTGAGGATGGGCCTGCTCGGCGAGGAGCTCGATTCGTTCGGTCAGATCCTCGATGACCCGCAGCCGCTCGGCTTGATCTTCGTCTCGGGCGTGGAGAGCTTCGCCGAGCAGGTCACGCACCTGGCGTGGTGTGCCTCTGGCCCAGTCGGGCAGGCTTTCGATCAGCTCCTCGCATCGCCTGGTGAAATGCCGAACGCAGGTTTGATGCGCGGCGGCCCGATATCCACCGGCGGCGCCCTCGTAGCCGCCGTAGACGGCCCAGCCGTCATGGATGATCGTGCCGGAATAGTCGGCGTCGACACATTCGGTGGCCTGGTCGAAGCCTCGGCCGTAAGCGATGTTGTAGTAGGTGTACTCGGGCGTGGTGGCGAGCCATTCCCACGCCGGCTGCCCACCGATACGCCACCCGGTCTCGTCCATCGCGACGACCGGCGACGCGTTGATCCGAGCCCGGACGTCGGTGGTGACCGGCACCAGATCGGTCGATGTCGACTGCGAAGACTGGCAGATCGCGCCAGCGGTCACAGTCAGCCCGAGCCGCTCGGAGAAGAACCGGGCGATCTTGGCGAAGGGGATCCCCAGGCTGTAATGCAGGTAAGCCGCCCACGCCTTCGCGGTGGGACCGATCTGGGCGCCTGCCGCTCCAAGTGCCTGAGAGGTCTGCTCGAGGTGACGACCCTGCACCCGCTTCCCGCAGCTCTTGCATCTGCCGACCGCCACCTTGAACCTGGTCGTCTGCGGCGGTGGCAGAGCCGGCAGGTCGGTCTGGAACTGATCGGCGTCACGCTCATGGGCGATCTCGCCGCCACAATCAGGGCAGCAGGAAGGAATCGGCGCGTCGAGTGTGCGATCGGGGTCCGCCGGGGCCATGCGATGCCCATGACGTCCATGCGCCTCGCCGCTTTTGCGCCCCGGCCGCTTCGGCTCCTCGGCCGGGTCGCCGTGGCGGAACGGGGCCGCTTGGCGCTTGCCTGCCCGACGGGACTCTTCCAGCAGCTTCTCCAACTCGACGATCCGCAGATCGCACTCCGCGATCCGCCGATCACGATCAGCAACCATCTCGTCCCGTTCCGCCAACGCCCTCTCCAGCCGCGCCACCACCGACTCCAAGCGGGCCACAACCCCTCTCAGGTCTGCTTCGGCATCGCCTCTCGGACGCGGAATGGACGGCTCCGATCACTCGGCTCCACCCGCCCCACAACACTGCCCGATCAGCTCACGGCAGTGGTGGACCCGCTATCCGATGACGTAGCGGTCCGACGATCCGGTGGTTGTCGCCAGCGGCCTGCCCGGTCATTCCTGCCGGAACGGTACCGCCGAGTGGGCACTCATCGATGCGGAGCGTAGCGGACTGTCCGGAGGTGATAGGGACCGGCGAAGCCGGAGGAGCCCGGCCAGGTAACCATTGGGCGAACTGTGCATCCAGGAACAGCATCCAGGAATCTCGTTGTCGTGCCGACAACTCCTGAAGGATCATCTGGGAGGAAGCCGGTGGTTAAGGCTGGAATCGGGACCAGCAGCCTGCCTGGTGGGAGCGACGCGGCGAGCGAGGCGGCGACCATGGCGCTGGCATCGCTCGGGGCCGGTCGGCCTGGGCTGCTGGTGGTGTTCAGTTCGGTGAGCTACCAGCTCGACGAGGTGGTAGCGGCCGTGCGCCGCGTTGGCGGCCAGGTTCCGCTGGTCGGCGCGACCAGCGCCGGACAGATCTTCCAAGGCCAGCTGATCCCGGTCGGTGCGGGGGTGGTCGTGGCAGCGCTCGGCACGGAGCGCCAATTCACGGTTGCATCTGTGAGCGGACTGAGAGCAGACCCGTACCAGGCTGGCATGGTGCTGGCCCGGGCCGCCCTGGAGTCGGCGGGGACGGCTCCGACATCGCAGGACGCGCTGCTGCTGTTCGCGGACGGCCTGGCGGGCGATCATCAACAGCTGGTACGTGGCATATACCGAGTGGCCGGCCCAGCGGTGCCCGTCGTGGGCGCGGCCGCCAGCGACGACCGGATCCTGCGCCGGACATCGGTATTTCGCGACGACCAGGTTCTGAGCGACGCCGCTGTGGCCGTGCTCATCAGGGGGACCGAGCAGCCGGGCATAGGTTTCGGTCACGGTTGGCGCCCCCAAGGCGATCCGATGGTCGTGACGAGGGTCCGGGGTTCGGTGGTGGTGGAACTGGACGGGCGCCCGGCGGCCGAGGTGTACATGTCGGCGCTCGACGCCCTCGGCCAGCCCAGAAGCGAGATCCGTTTCGCTACCGCAGCGCTGGACCATCCCCTCGGGATACTGCAGCCCGACGGCAATTTCTCGGTACGCAGCCTGCTGAGGCTGACAGAAGAAGGCGGGATCGCCGCGTTCGCCGGCCTGCCGGAACTGGCCGTGGTGCACGTGATGACCACCGACGTCGGATCACTTCTCCAAGGCGCCGAGGGGGTCGTCGACTCCGCCCTGGCCGCCGGCGACGACCCGGCGCTGGTGCTGGCGTTCAGCTGCGTGGCCCGCTACGACATCCTTGGCCCGGAGGTCGCAGCGGAGGCGCTCGGTGTTCAAAAGGCCGCCGGGGAGGTCCCCACCGTCGGCTTCTACACCTACGGCGAGTTCGCCCGGACCCGGGGCGTGATTGGTTTTCACAACGCCACGATGACGGCGCTGGCCCTGTGAGCGCCGCGGGGGGCGCCCCGCCCGGCGCCCTCGAGTCGTCGGAGCGGTCCTCGAGGACCGTCTCCCGGCTCGGACAGCTGCTGTCGGTGCTGCTGCGACCGGCTCCGACACGCGAGGAGCTCCTCGACGAGGTGCTGTGGATGTTGGCGGAGATGTTCACCGCTGATGTGGTGGCCCTGGCCGACGCGGACCCGCTGGCCGCCTCGATCGACATCCAGGCTTCGGTGGGGATGGTCGGTCCCGTCGGCCGGCTTCCCGGGGCGGACCTGATCATGGAAGCGGTCAGGACCGGCGAACCCTTGGCGGTCCGCTCCCTCCGGACGGACGGATGGCCGGCGGAGGGGGTGGCCATCCCGCTCGGCGAGGGCTGCGGTGTGCTGTTCCTCGGGCGGGGGCAGGGCGAGCCGTTCGACAGCGGTGACGTCGATCTGCTGTGCGTGATGGGCCGCCACATCTCCGCGGTGCTGGCCCAGGGCCGCAGGATGGACCGCCTGGCGCTTCTCGGCGAGCACGCCCCCGCCCTGGCCCGCAACACCGTCGAAGAGGTCTCGGCCGCAGTGGTGCGCATAGCCAGGGACCTCTTCGACGCCGATGCCTCAGCCCTGATGCAGATCAGCGGGACCACGGCGGTGATGCAGGCTCAGGTGGGCCTGGAGGTGGGCTCCGGGTGGAGCCGGCCGGTGGAACAGCTCAGCGGGTACTGTGCCCTGCTCGAACAGCGGCCGGCTGTGTTCTCCGACATCGCCGCCCGCAGCCCCCACCCCGCCACCCGCGCTGGGACTTTGCGGGGAGCGGTCGTGGCCCCTGTCGAGGTCGACGCGGTGACGGAGTACCTGCTGTATGTGTTCAGGCGGTCCTCCGTGGCCTTCGGTCCCGACGACGGGCACCTGCTGTCGCTGTTGGGCACCCATTTCTCGGCGGCGCTGGTCAACGCCCGCCTGCTGGTAGAGGCCCAGCGGCAAGGCCAGTTGGCCGAGCTTTTGCGCCAGCACGCCGAATCGCTGACCGGATCGGCCCGGCCCGAGGAGGTCCTCTCCCGGTGCCTGGCGACCATGGCCTCCGTGGCGGGGGCGGACCGGGCCACCGCGCTGGTGGTGGACGGCAGCTTCACGCATCTGCGGCCCGCCGCCTCGCACGGAGCCGGAGCGGAGGAGTTCCTGGCCCGGCTGGTCCAAGCCGCGCCGCGCATGGCCATCCGTGACACCAAGTCGATCGCCTTGGCACTGCGGACCCGCGAGCCGGTCTCGTGGTCCCAGCAGCGGATGTCGCCGTCGGGACCGGGATCGATCTACCGGCGGTCCACTGACATGGCGAGGGTCATGATCCTGCCTCTGGTCGCCGGCGACGAGGCCGCGGGCGTAGTTCTCCTGGAGTGGGCGTCGGGGGACACCCCAGTGGCGCACCCCGACGCGGACACCGTCTTGGACCAGGTGGCGGCCAGCACCGCCGTCGCCTTGCAGAGGGCGGCCCTTTTCGACCGGACCCGCAGTGACCGCGAGCAGCTGCGGGCCTTGCACGACGTCAGCGTGGCCATCAGCTCCACCGACAGCCTCCCCGATGTGCTGCACAGCGTCGTCGACGCCGCGGTGACCCTCACCGGCGCCGCCGCGGCGCGCATCGAGCTGCTCGGCGAGGATGCCAGCACCACGGTGATAGCCGCCTCCACCGGCCCTTCCCGGGTCCCTGTCGGCGCCAGGCTGCCGATCGGCGTGGGGCTGAGCGGATGGGCGATCCGCCGAGGCGAGTCCGTGTGGATGCCCGACATCGCCGCAGGCGTGGCGGAACCACCCTCAGCAGCCGGTCAACAGCGCTCCGAGAGGCCTGGAAGCGTCATATGCGTCCCGCTGAGAGGCCGCCATGACCGCATCCGAGGTGCTCTCACTCTCCGGGCCGATCAGCCGTATTTCTTCTCCCGCTCCGCGCTGGACCTGACAGAGCGCCTGGCCGCCGAGGCGGCTATCGCGGTCGACAGGGCCGACGATCTGGCGGCGCGTGCCAGCCTGGAGCAGAGGCTGCGCAAGCAGGCTTACGAGGACCAGCTGACCGGCCTGCCCAACCGGGCCATGCTGACCGAGCTGCTCTCGAAGGCCACCGCCGGGGCCGGCCCGTCGAGCCTCGCCGGAGTGCTCTACCTGGATCTCGACCGGTTCAAGGCTGTCAACGACACTCTCGGCCACGCCGCCGGCGACGGTCTGCTGGTGGCGTTCGTCGAGCGGCTACGCAGCGCGTTGCGCCCCCGCGACACCATAGCCAGGTTGGGCGGGGACGAGTTCGTCGTGCTGCTGGGTGAGCTGTCCTCGCCCGCCGACGCCTGCGCCGTGGCGGAGCGGATCCTGGCCGCGCTGAGCGACCCGGTCCGTGTGCAGGGCGCCGAGATCCACGTGAGCAGCAGCATCGGCGTGGCGACCGAGGAGGGGATCACCGACGGCGGCCAGAGGCTGCTCCGCCAGGCCGACATCGCGATGTACCAGGCCAAGAGCGCCGGCCGGGGCCGATACGCCGTCTACGCCCCGAGCATGGGGCAGCAGGCCGCCCGACGGGTGCTGCTCGAGACCGAACTGCGCCAGGCGCTGGCCGACCATGCGCTGGAGGTCCACTACCAGCCGATCATCGACCTGCGAAGCGGGGTGGTCCGGGGGTTCGAGGCGCTCAGCCGCTGGCCCCACCCGACCCGAGGCCATATACCGCCCGACGAGTTCATCCCCGCGGCAGAGGAGAGCGGTCTGGTCGAAGCGCTCGACGCCCGTGCGCTCGATGTCGCCCTGTCCGACATCAAGGAGTTGCAGCGGCGGTGGGGTCGACCGGACCTGCGGCTCAACGTCAATGTGTCGGCATCGCAGTTGCGCCACGCGAGGTTCGCGCATCGCATCGCGGCGGCCCTGCAGGGGGCCGGTTTCCCGCCGTCACAGTTGGCCATCGAGGTCACCGAAACGGCCGCCGTGGACCAGGGCCAATACGCT